>JAFGKQ010000149.1 GCA_016928495.1 Candidatus Fermentibacterales bacterium | reverse complement strand
GGCCCTCATCCGCAGGCCGCGCCTGCTCGAGCAGACCATCACCGAGATGGCTGCGGCTTCGGCTCTTCCCCTGACCCTGAAGACGAGAGTAGGATGGTCACCCGGTGAGAAGCTCCCGCTCGGCCTCCTGGAGCGGCTTTCGAAGCTCGGTGTGTCGGCACTGGCACTGCATGGGCGATTCCAGACCGACCCTGCCGGAGCGCCGCTCAGGCTCGACGAGATGGCACGCTGCGTCGGAGCGGCGTCGGTCCCGGTGGTCGCGAACGGGGACTCCTTCACCCTCGAGACCATCGAGAGGATGCGGAGCGCCTCCGGAGCATCCGGGGTCATGCTGGGTCGGGGAGCCGCGAGGAAGCCGTGGATATTCCGGGACCTGGCCGAAGGCCGAACATCGGGGCCCTCCCTGCCGCGGACGGGCGAGATCAGGGCTCTCGTCGATGCTCAGATCGGCATGATGCTCGAGCGGGAGCCCTCGAGGAACATCTACGCTATAATGAGGGGGCGCCTGATCTGGCTGTTCCACGGCTTCGAGGGAGCCGCGGACCTGCGCAGGAGAGCGGGGCTCGTGACGGGGAGAGAGCAGGCGATGGAGCTGTGTGAGGAGGCGGAAGAGCTGATGCTGGGTGCCACGACCCGAGAGCAGCAAGCGGGCGGAGAACCTGTATGATGCTGGGAAGACTGGCTCGAGGCCACAGTTATCGGGTGCTAATGGGTTTAGTAGTGGGTGTAGCGGCAACCTCCTGCACGACACGCAGAGTCGGTCCACCGATCTATATCATTCAACACCAGTTAGATGAGGACACATCTCTCCCACGCCTGCACTACGACTGGGTCGAGGGCGACTCCTGGTCCTTCCTTGCCTGGGCTGCGATGGATGATCCCGGCGCAGCCGGGGCGCTCGCCATAGGCAGCGGCTACCGTCCGGACTCCCTTCCGATGCCCGGGGCCAGGGTATCGCTTCCATTCGATCCCTCGCTGCGTCCTGCCCTGGAGGACAGGATGGAATCGGCGAGGCTGGTCAGACTGGCCACGGAGCGTCTCGGGCAGGACGACCGCCGAGGGGCCCTGTCGCTTCTTGTCGAGGCTCAGGAGGCCGACACCTCGTGGTCCGTCCCGGTCTACGACATGGCGGTCCTGTACATCGAGGACGGAGACACGGAGAGGGCACTGGCCCTGCTCTCGGGGCTCAGCCACAGGTACAGGGTCTCTCTCCTTCTGGCATCCATCTACTGGGAGGCGGGAGCGACCAGCGAGGCCATCGCTCTTCTGGAGTACGTCCTCATGTCGGATGCCGCCCCCACCGAGGCTCTGGCAGCGGCGGCTCTGGCCTATAGCGTCGCGGGCTTCTCCTACAACGCCTCTCAGCTCTGGAGAAGGGTCCTGGCCGACCCTGACGCGGACAGCGGCCTGAGGCTGATGGCTGCCAGGTACGCCATCATCGAGGAGATGAGGCGCAGCTCCGGAGGCGGCACGGGCCCCTAGAGGAGCCGGCCGGCCCTGACTATCCTCGCGGAGTACCAGGGGTTCGCCAGGCTCTCCCTTACCACCCCCCTGCTGCTGGAGGCATGCACGAAGAAGCCGTTGCCGATGTATATCCCGACGTGAGATATGGACCCGTTGCCTTCGGTGTCGAAGAAGATGAGGTCGCCGAATCTCAGTTCGGCCGGTGAGACGCTGGCGGCTGCGGCTGCCTGAGAGCTGGCGGTTCTCGGTATCTCGACGCCCACCTCCCTGAAAACCGCCTGCGTCAGTCCAGAGCAGTCTATGCCGTTCCTTCCGTTGCCTCCGTAGACGTAGGGAGTGCCCATGTAGCTCTGGATCGCGGCCTGAAGGCGCCTCTCCCTCTCGCTGGACGGGCCTGCCGGACCATGAGTGGAGGCAAGGGACCAGTCCCCTCCCGTGCACCGGACCCCCTCCCCTCTGTAGAGGGGCGCCGAGCAGGAGCCTAGAACGAGGGTGAGCAGGCAGAGGCAGAACAGCGCAACTAGACGCTTCATGGCCTCTTCCGGATGATGGTGTCACTGGGCTCCGGCAGCGTCGCGGGGTAGTCCCGGTTGTAGTGAAGCCCCCTGCTCTCCTTCCTCTCGAGCGCCGACTCGACCACGATGCTGCAGACCGACGCGAGATTCCTGAGCTCGAGCAACTCCACCCGAGGAAGCAGATCCCAGTAGTCTTCCTCCGCCTCGCGCATGATGGTTTCCACGACCCTCATGGCCCTTAGAAGCCTCTTGACGGTCCTGACTATGCCGACGTAGTCCCACATGACGCTCCGCAGGGCGGCCCAGGCATGGTCCACGAGCACGTTCTCCTCGAGAGGCTCTGCCCTGCCGAAGTACCAGTCGCGCACTTCGCCCGGGAACGGACGCGGGCGCGAGCGGGCGATGGACTCCGCACTGAGGAGGCCCATCACCCCCGCCTCCAGCAGGCTGTTGCTCCCGAGCCTGTTGGCTCCGTGGAACCCTGTGCAGGAGGTCTCTCCTATCGCCCTCAGACCCGGCATGTCCGTGCCGCCGTCGGGAGCGGCGCTCACCCCTCCCACGCTGTAGTGCGCGGCGGGAACCACCGGGATGGGTTGCTTCCACGGCAGTATCCCGACACCCATGACACCGTCGGTGACCTGTGGATAACGCGATCTGAGCGCGTCCTCGTCGAGATGGGTGCAGTCGAGGAGCACATGGTCGTTCCCATGTAGCTTCATCTCGCTGTCGATGGCTCTCGCGACGACATCCCGGGGAGCAAGCTCCATCCGCTCGGGGTCGTACTTGCTCATGAACCTGTCGCCGGCAAGGTTCAGCAGCTTCGCCCCATCGCCCCTGAGCGCCTCGGTGATGAGGAAGTTCCTCTTGTCGGGGTGGAACAGGCAGGTCGGGTGGAACTGGAAGAACTCCATGTTCCTTACCGGGAGCCCTGCCCTGTAGGCCATCGCTATTCCATCACCCGTGGCGGTGTCGTCGTTGGAGGTGTAGCGATAGGCCTTGCCGGCTCCTCCGGTCGCCAGCACGGTCTCACCGGCCAGGAAGGTCACCACCCGGCTGTCCATCAGAACGTAGGCTCCGAGGCAGGTCTCGCCCGTCGTGGTCGGACCGGAGGACTGAGGGCATCCCGTCCGGTTCGTTATGAGGTTTATCGCGAACGCGCTCTCGATGATCTCGGCGCGGCGCTCCTGCCTGCAGAGGTCGACGAGCCTGTTGCTGATGAACCGGCCCGTGCTGTCCTTGTAGTGGAGCACCCGCCTTATGCTGTGCCCTCCCTCCATGCTGCCGCCGGCACCGGTTCCCTCGAGTGGAACGCCCCAGTCGAGCAGCCGTCTCACGAGCCTCGGGCCCTCGGAGATGATCCGCAGGGCCACGCTCCGGTCCACGAGGCCCGCTCCGGAGCGGACCGTGTCGTCGAGATGTCTCTCGATGGTGTCCGCGGGAGAGACTGCCGCGGCCATCCCTCCCTGGGCCAGGTAGGTGCTCCCGGAAGGCAGGGCGGTCTTGCTGAGAAGCACGACATCGAGCCCTCGGGGCAGCTCGAGAGCGCAGGCGAGACCGGCCATCCCGCCTCCGATGATGAGCACATCGCACCTTCTCGCGGAGTCAGACACGCTGGTAGCCCCTTCCGGTGCTGACGAGCCCGTGGATGCTGCTGAGCAGCTGCTCCGCCTCGCTGCTGACCGCCAGGGAGGTATCGAGGTAGTAGAGCAGGTGGCTCTCCGCCAGCCTCTCGATCTTCACCACGTCCTTGGTGGTCGTCACCAGCGCCTCGGCGCCCCTGGCCTTGCGGAGCTTGTCCAGCCGCTCGAGGTCCGCGGCTCCGTAGCGATGATGATCGGGAAACTCCATGAAGCCAAGCACCCTGCAACCGGCGGCCTCGAGGGTCCTCCTGAAGCTCCAGGGCTTGCCTATGCCGCAGAAGGCAACCACGGAGACACCGTCGGGATCGATCTCGGAATCATCGTCCCCGGCCAGTCTCAGCATCCCTGGTATCAGGTTGCTGCAAACCAGAGGAGCTCTCCAGTTGTAGTCATCCAGCCGTGTCCTGAGCCAATCCTCGCTCCTCCCCTGTCCACGCCTGTGGGCCCAGAAGCAGTCAGCCCTGGAGAGCACGCACGGAGGCTCTCGCAGGCTACCGGACGGAAGCAGCCCCCCGCTCCCGAAGGGGCGTTCGAAGTCGACGAGGACTATCTCCATGTCCTTCTGCAACCCATGGTGCTGGAAGCCGTCGTCCACCAGAACCAGGTCGGGAGAAACCTCCCGACATGCCCTGACCGCAGCCTTTGACTTGCTCTTGCCGGCGTACACGCTGATTCCCGGCAGGCTCTGGACGAGCAGCAGCACCTCGTCGCTGAACATCGAGCCGGCACTGCTCCGCCTCGCGACCGAGATCACCCTGTCGGCGGGAACGGCCTCTCTCCCGCACCCGGGGCCGGATCTCTGGTTGCGGACCACGACTGCGACGCTAAGGCCGCGCTCAGAGAGCCGCCGCGCCATCCAGATGACCACGGGAGTCTTGCCGACGCCACCGACCTCGATATTGCCCACGGAGACCACTGCCGCAGGAACCCTGACCCTCCTGCGGAGCCCGCTCTCGTAGGACAGACGGTTGAGAGCCGCAAGACCCCTGTAGAGCAGGGCCGCGGGCCGGAGGAGCACCGCAAGTAAGATGTGCAGCATGCTCCTGCGCTCCGCCGTGTTCCTCCACAGCGTGAACAGCCCCCTCCGGAGCCCGGGAATCATCGGCTGCCCCTCGCGGACGGGACCCGGCAGGTGCCGCATGCTCTCGAGATCATCTCCTGGAGCCTGGCCAGGCCGTCCGACGCCAACCCTGCGAGGTAGATATGGATCGCCGCCGCGTCCGGTCTAGAGTCGGCGAGCCTCGAGAAGGCCTCGCTGAGCTCCTCCCTGCTCGACGAGATCAGAGCCCAGCCCCTCTCGACCATGGTCGCGGTCTCCGACGCGAAGCTCTGATGATGAGGCCCGACGACCACCGGAACGCCGTGCTGCAGGGGTTCGAGGACGTTGTGTCCTCCGATGGGCGCGATCGTCCCGCCCACGAAGGCGACGTCCGCCGCTCCGTAGAGCGCCCCCAGGACACCATGAACATCGACCAGCAGGCAATCCGAACCCCCGGGGTCGGCGCCGGAAACGCTCCATCTCGCCACGTCCGCTCCGAGATCCTCCCGGAGCTGCCTGGTGATCTGCTCTGCCCTCTCGACGTGGCGCGGCGCGATGACCGGGAAGAGGCCCGCATCCAGGGCTGCGGCCACCACGGGCAGCTCCTCACCGGGCCTTGTGGAGCCGGCGACCAGAACCCGCCTGCCTCCGACGGAAAGGGACTTCCTCCAGCTCGATGGAGGCTTCTCGGGCTCGGAGGCAGCCTTGGTGTCCGGCGCCAGCATCAGGCAGCGACGATCGACGCCCAGCTCCGCGAACCTCTCGAGGTCTGCCGGTGTCCGGCAGAGAACCGCGCAGAAGCAGGAGAGCAGCCTGCCCAGGAAGCCCGAGAGCACCCTGTAGGAAGGCATCCGCCGTTCAGAGAGCCTCGCGTTGACCATGATGGCTGGAACACCGGAGAGCAGCGTCTCGGTCAGGGTACACGGCCAGAGCTCGGTCTCGGCCAGCACCAGCATCCTCGGTCTCACGCTCCGGAGGAAGCTGCGCACGCAGCCCACGCTGTCGAGTGGGGCCAGGCTGCCCCTGTAGCCCCTGTCCTCGATGAGGGCCCTGGCCGACCGCGACGTGCATGTGACATGCACGGGGAGCCCCCCCCTCGAGAGCATGCCGGCAACGGGGAGCAAGCCGCGAACCTCTCCCAGCGACGCTCCGTGAAGCCACACCGGGCGATCCGACCTGTACTGCGGGAGGCCCAGGCGCTCCCTGCGCTCCCTGCCCCTCGCCAGCACGACCAGAGCCGCACGGGCCACCGGGGACGCCAGGCAGGAGAGAAGCCTGGCACAGGCATAGAGGATCCTGGCGCTCGGAGAGACGACGAAGTCGGCCAGCGCGGTTACCCTTCTGATCTCGGATTCCATCAGCTCGAGTCGGGCCTCTCTGATCCCGTCTGAAGACCCTGCGGGGACGGGCGGTATCGGCCTGCCCTCGACGATGGCGACCCTGGAAGCCGGAAGGGGCAGGACGAAGCTGTCCCATGAGCGGAAGCTTATTGCCGGCCATCCTGCCGCGCCCATGGGAACGAAAGGGCGCCCCCCCAGCATGGAGATGAAGCCCAGACCCTCGCCGGCCTTCTCCGCCGGCCCCCTGGGGCCATCGGGGGTCACCGCGCCATCGACACCGCTCCTGAGGAGAGCGGACATTCCCCTCAGGGCCTGCAGACCTCCCCTGCTGCTGGATCCTCTCACAGTACCGAATCCCATGGACTCCAGAACGTTAGCCACATACTGGCCGTCCCTGTGGCGGCTGACCATGACGGCCACGCCCTCGCCCCGGTGAGTGTGTATGAAAGGAAGCTGACGACCGTGCCAGCAACCGAACAGGACGGGCCTGCCCCGAGCCCGCCCCGATCTCCCGGTCGAGGAAGGACGGATGTAGAGCACCCTCCAGCTCCTGCCCAGGAGGCTCACCAGGACCCTGCCCGCCCCTCGCGAGAGTGCGAGGAGGTCAGGCATCACCCGAAGCCCCGAGCAGCCGGTCTACCTCCGCCGCTGCCCTCGCCGCCGCCCCGGGCGGGCCCAGAGCCTCGCGAACGCCGGCCAGCTTCGACGCGAGTGTGCTGCGTTCCTGAACATCGCTTCTGATGAGCTGTTCCAGCGCAAGAGCGATCGCCGGCCCCGTTGCCTTCCCTTGTATCAGCTCCGGTATCGAGGCGGAACCGGTCACCAGGTTGGCGAGGGCTATCTGCCTGACGCCCCTGACGAGAAGCCTGGCCAGGAGGTAGGTCACGGGCGAGGTCCTGTAGACCACCACGAGCGGCACTCCGCGCAAGGCCGTCTCGAGGGTCGCCGTGCCGGAGCAGACTGCGGCTGCGGACGCCCCCCGGAGCGCATCTGGCACCGAGAAGGTCCTGGTGAGGCACGGGAACTCCCCCGCGGAGTCGTAGAGAGCGGGATCCAGGCCTGTGTGGACGGACAGGGACGCTTCGGATACCACTCCCCCCTCCAGAAGGATCCTGAGGGCATCCAGCATCACCGGGAGGTTGCGTCGAACCTCCTGAGCCCGGCTCCCGGGCAGGATGGCCAGCCTTTGCGGGACAGGCTCTTCAGAGGGGGGCCAGCTCTGCTCCCGGAGAGCGTCGACGATCGGGTGCCCCACCCACACGGCCTTAGCTCCGTGGGAATCGTAGAAGTCCTTCTCGAAGCGGAAGAGCGTGAGCATCAGCGTGACGTGCCTGGCAACGGATCGGACCCTGCCGCTGCCCCAGGCCCAGATCTGGGGCGAGACGTAGTAGACGACCGGTATGCCCCTTCTCGAGGCCCACCTGGCCAGTCTGAGGTTCATGCCGGGATAGTCGACGAGCACGAGGGCATCGGGGGCCCATTCGATGATGGACCTGCGGAGCCTCCGGTAGAGGCGGACCAGCGCCGGAAGGCCGGCCAGGACCTCCCAGAAGCCCATGACCGCGTACCCGGACATCCGATCCACGAGCCGGGCGCCACTGCTCTCCAGCTCCGGGCCTCCGAAGCCCATTACCTCGATGTCACGGACGGCTCCGAGCTCGCGGATCAGCTCGGCCGCCCTTGCATCGCCGGAGGGCTCTCCGGCACACACGAACAGCCTGCTCATCAGCCCCGGCTGCTCTTCTCGATCTCCCGCGTGATCGCCTCTGCCGCGCCGAGTGCTCTGACACCGGCGCGACCGGGAACCGCAGGCTCCCGCTCCCCACGGCAGGCCGCCAGGAAATCCCTCAGCTCCTCCTCCAGCGCGTCGTGCTCGGGTACATCTGTCGGAAGCTGGCTTATGGAACCATTCACCAGCGCGTAGGCTTCGACCTTCCTGGCTGCAAAGTCCACTGAGACGTAGCGGTTGGACTCGAAGAACCGGAGCTTCCGCATGGGCTCCCTCGAGATCCTGCTTGCCGTCATGTTGACGACAGCGCCGTTGTGGAAAGAGAGCCTCGCGCTCACTATGTCGTGCTTCTCCGAGAGCACGGGAAGACCCGAGGCCCGGACCTCCGCGATGCCCGAAGTGACGAAGGACAGAACCAGGTCTATGTCGTGGATCATGAGATCCATGACCACGGACACGTCGGTTCCCCTGGGCTGGAAGCGCGCCAACCTGTGTCCCTCCACGAACATAGGCTCCTTGATGAGCCTGGCGGCCGCGGTGATCGCTGGGTTGAAGCGCTCGACGTGCCCGACAGCCAGCACAAGGCCGGCCCGTTCCGCCATGCCCACCAGCCGCTGGCCCTGGTCGAGGGTCGAGGCTATCGGCTTCTCCACCAGGACGGGGAGGCCCGCCGAGAGCGCGGAGCTAACCACATCGTAGTGTGCGCTCGTGGTGCAGGCCGCCACGATCAGATCGGACTCCCCCAGGATGGCATCCAGACTCGGAGAGGAGCGCACGTCCAGCTCCCTGGAGACCTCTGCGGCTCTCCCGGGCCTGGTGTCGCAAACCCGGACCTCGTCGACCAGGCTCCGGAGGATCCGCGCATGGTGGAAGCCAAGGTGGCCGACTCCGACGACTCCCGCTCTCGTCATGCCCTACGCCCCGAACATCGCCAGCGTGTCGGCGGCGTACTTCACGTCCCGCTCGCCAAGGCTGAGATGCGTAACGAGCCTTATCGTCGACGGGCCGGTCGCGAAGCACCCGATGCCCTGCTCTTCCAGTGCCCTGACCACGGATGGGGCCGTGCTCTCGGGAGTGGTGACCAGGACTATGTTGGTGTCTACCGAAGAAGGGTCCGCGGACAGGATGGGCGAGGAGTTTGCGGCCCTTGCCAGCTTCCGTGCGTACTCGTGCGTCTTCGCCAGACGAGAGATGTTGTGCTCCAGGGCGTATATGCAGGCGGCCGCGATTATGCCTACCTGGCGCATGCCTCCCCCGTACCTCTTCCTGAACCACCTCGCACGATCCATGTCCTCGCCCGAGCCGGCGAGCACGGACCCGATGGGGCAACCCATGCCCTTGGAGAAACAGACCGAGACCATGTCATAGGCCCCGGTCAGCTCGCCTACGCCGCATTCCAGTGAAACGGCGGCGTTCCATAGCCTCGCGCCGTCGAGGTATGCCCTCAGGCCGGCCGAGGCTCCTATGCTCAGGATCCTGGCCGCTGCTGCAGGGGGCAGGATTCGCCCCCCGCGGATGTTGTGCGTGTTCTCGAGAGCAAGGACAGTCCTGGGCGCGAAGTGGATATCCTCGTGCCTTCCCAGCGCGGCCATCAGCTCATCCTCTTCGATGAGGCCGTGCTCGTTCTCCGACAGCGTGTGCAACTGCATACCGCCCATGAAGGCGGCGGCTCCGCCCTCGTAGCAGTAGATGTGCGAATGCCGGCCACAGATGATCTCGTCCCCGGGTTTTCCGAGCACCCTCAGGGCTATGCCGTTCGACATGGTCCCCGAGACCATGAAGAGCCCGCTCTCCTTGCCGAGCATCTCGGCGACCCTGGCCTCGAGCTCGCGGACGGTGGGATCCTCCCGGAAGACGTCGTCGCCTACCAGAGCGTGTGACATGGCCTGCCTCATGCCATGGGAAGGCACGGTAACGGTATCGCTCCGAAGGTCCACTCTGAAACGCCTTACTGACATGCTGACCGCTCTCTCCTCTGCCCTCTTCCGGGTCTGCCGACGGCTTCGGCCAGGATCCTGTCCATGAGCTGCTCTGCCGGGACTCCGCTAGCCTCCCATAGCTTGGGGAACATGCTTATGGAAGTGAATCCGGGTATCGTGTTTATCTCGCTGAGAAAGAGCCGGGAGTCCCCGGCCGAGAGCAGGAAGTCCACCCTGGCGAAGCCCCTGATGCCCCCGATCAGATCGAACGCCCCTTCCGCCAGGCTCCTGACACGCGCCGTCAGGCCGGGATCGAGCGCTGCGGGTATCACGAGCCTCGAGCCCGCGCAAGCATACTTCGCCTCGTAGTCGTACCACTGCCTGCCCGGCAGGACCTCCCCGGGAACGGACGAGGAGACGGATGCGCCATCGCCCAGTACGCTCACCTCGATCTCCCTGGCCTCGGAAACCTCCTTCTCGATGACGATCCTCTCGTCGTAACCGAGGGCGAGAGATACTGCCGCGTCAAGCTCTTCGGGAGTCGAGGCCCTCGAGATGCCGACGCTCGAGCCCAACCTCGAAGGCTTGACGAAGACCGGGAGTCCCATATCGAGGACGGCCGCGCGCTCCTCGCCGGTCATCCGGCCCACGCACGATGTCCATTGCGCCAGCGGGAATCCAGCACCTTCCAGCATCTTCCTGCAGGCCAGCTTGTCCATGGCCAGAGCCGAGGTCATGACCCCTGTCCCGGCGTAGTGCCAGCCGGCGATCTCGCAGAGGCCCTGTATCGTCCCGTCCTCGCCGAAGGGGCCATGCAGGACCGGGAACACGACGTCCATCGGGATCGCTCTGCCGGTTCGGGCTTCCAGAAGACGCCAGGGGCGGCTGACGGCATCCAGGGACAACTCGACTCCTCCGCAGCCCAGCCATTCGCCGGAAGCGCCGATCTCGAGGTCGATGACCTCGTGGCCGGCAGACCTCAGAGCATCCCTCACGAAGCCGGCAGACTCTATCGATATCTCCCTCTCGGCGGAGATGCCGCCGAAAGCCAGCAGGACTCTCATGACCCCCGCTCCATTCCGGTGTTCCTGCCAACATTGCCGAAACTCCCTGCCGCTGTCCACGCCGGTCATACGACCCGGGGAGGGAGCAGCGCTGCGCCCTTGACCACGGTGGCGCTGCTGGACACCTTTCACGGTCCCCACTCGGGAGGAGCAATGATGCGAGTGCTCGTTACAGGAGGGGCCGGCTTCATCGGCTCGACTGTGGCAGATGCCTTCATCGAGAAGGGCCACGCGGTCGATGTCCTGGATGATCTCTCCACCGGCTTCAGGAACAACGTGAACCCCGCGGCGGGCTTCCACAGGCTCGACCTGCGCAGCGAAGAGGCCGCCAGGCTCGTCGCGGAAGGCCGCTACGACGTCATCAGCCATCACGCGGCCCAGATGGACGTGCGGAGGTCCGTTCGGGAGCCGTTGTTCGATGCCGACGTCAACGTGTGCGGGACTCTGAACCTGCTGGAGGCGGCTCGCAGAGGAGGCGTCCAGAGAGTGGTCTACGCCTCGACCGGGGGCGCCGTGTACGGCGAGCCGGTGAGCCTTCCCGTGCGCGAGGAGCATCCGATCAACCCGATCTGTCACTACGGAATAAGCAAGCACACGGTGGAGCACTACCTGTTCCTGTACCATCACCTCTACGGGCTCGACTACGTCGTGCTCCGCTACCCCAACGTCTACGGGCCGCGCCAGAACCCGAGAGGCGAAGCGGGCGTCACGGCGATCTTCGCTATGGCCTACCTCGAGGGCCGTCAGCCCAGGATCAACGGTGACGGGACACAACTCCGTGACTACGTCCACGTGAGGGACATAGCCAGGGCCAACCTCCTCGCAGCCGATCCGGGCAACGCCCGGGCGTCAACAAGCGTGCTCAACATCGGCTGGGGCGAGGGGCATTCCGTGCTCGAACTGGACGAGATCATAAGGAAGCTGGTCGGAACACCCGTCACGCCATGCTTCGGTCCCGCCCTTCCCGAGGAGATCGGGCGGATATACCTGGACTCCGGCAAAGCCGCCGCGATCCTCGACTGGAAGCCGGAGATCCCGTTCGAGGAAGGCCTGGCCGACCTGGTGGATCACCTGCGGAAAGGTCTCGCCCGGTGACCAGGCGCCCTCCGCCCGTCTTTCTCGACAGGGACGGCGTCATCAACCAGAACAGGGATGACTACGTGAGAAGCCTGAGCCAGTGGGTCCCTATCGCCGGCTCCCTCCAGGCCATCGCCAGGCTTTCCCGAGCGGGTCATCCCGTCGTCGTCGTCTCGAACCAGTCAGCCATCGCAAGGGGACTTACTACATCCGATGAGGTGGACAGGATCCACGAGAGGATGGTCGCCGAAGTGGCGGAACTCGGAGGCAGGATTGCCGGGGTCTACTGCTGCCCACATCATCCCGACGAGGGCTGCGCGTGCAGGAAGCCCCGCACGGGCCTCATAGAGAGGGCTGCGAGCGAGTTGTCCATCGATCTCCGGGGCGGGTTCATGGTAGGCGACGCTGCCTCCGACATGGCTATGGCCAGAGCGGCAGGCCTGAGGGCAGTATTGGTCCAGACGGGAAGGGGACGCTTGCAGCTCCTCCTGATCCGGTCTAGCGGGGGCCTGGAGCCCGATCATGTCGCTCTCGACCTCTCGCGGGCCGCTGAGTGGATACTGGGCTGCTGATGCGCGAGCCCATGCCATGACCCGGACGCCGGGGCGGCGAGCGCCATGAGCATTGCCGGACGGCCGGGCAAGATCAGATTCGTGCTCTCGGTGGCGCTCCCCATATCCCTTCCCGTGGTCGTGCTGGTGCTCTGGCTGGCCTCTCAGGTCCGAGGGCAGTTGAACCAGCCGACTCAGATAGTCGCATCGATGAGCTCCGACGGAAGTGGAAGGACCTACCTGTCCACGGTGCTTCCCGACGGGAACCAGGCCGTCTGGACCTGCAGCACGGGCAGCTTCCTCGAATCGGGCTCCTCGGACGCCGACGGCAGGAGCGTCACCTGGCTCCCTCAGGAGGGCCTCGCGGACTCGGTCAAGGTAACCGTCTCGACCCCATCCGCATCGGACTCGATTAGCTTCCTTCCGATAGCACCAAGCGTTCTCCCCCGGATCACGGTCTCTCCCGCCTACCACCTGGCGCTGCTCGAGCAGTCCCGCAGGATATCCCTTCAGGCAGGCGTCTACACAGCAATCCTGGAGGCGGAGGGCATCGAGGGCTACGACGGTCTCGTGCTGCTGGTCTGCCACGTTCCGGGTACCGGCAGGGTCGCCAGAACTGCATTCCCCGGAGACACTCTCGCCTTCCGGTTCCCTCTCGGAGCCGAGATCGAGGCAGTCGCCATGGACGACATGGAGGGGGCTCTGGACAACACCGGGAGGATAGTCATAACCTTCG
>JAFGKQ010000148.1 GCA_016928495.1 Candidatus Fermentibacterales bacterium | reverse complement strand
TCATGAGGCCGTCCGATCCGCAGCCGCCAAGAGCCAGGGAGGCCAGAAGGGCCGCAGCCGGGCCGGGAACCGGGAACCGGAGGCTCATCTCACACCGGCCCGCATCACGTCGTGAAGGTAGAGAAGGCCCGTGGGCCTGCCGGCGCCGTCCACCACCACCAGGCAGGTGACGCCCAGCGTCTCCATGCGGCTGAGGGCAACCGAGGCGAGCTCCTCCTCGAACGCAGTGGCGGGCTCTCTGATGGCAACCTCCTCCAGGGTCAGCTCGAGCACATCCACCCGGTTCTTCATCAGCCTGCCCAGATCGCCGTAGACGAAGATGCCCTCGAGGGGGCCTGTTCCGCTCTCGCCTCCGCACATCAGGCAGACCCCCCTGTGCGCGGTCATGCTGACTATGGCCTCGCTGAGAGGTGAGGCCGGGCCGAGCAGAGGAAGAGGAGGACCCGCCATCAGATCACCCACCTTGAGCAGCAGCTTGCGTCCCAGGCTGCCTCCGGGGTGAACCTCGGCGAAGTCCTCGGGAGAGAAGTCCTTCATCCGCAGCATCGACATCGCCAGAGCGTCACCGAGGGCCATCATCGCGGTCGTGCTGGCGGTGGGCGTCAGGTCGTGAGGACAGGCCTCCGGCAGGTCCGGAAGCAGAAGCGTGACGTCGGCAGCCCTCCCCAGGAGGGAGTCCTGCACACAGGTTACCGCCACCACCGGGATCTCGAGCCTGCGCAGCGTCGGGAGAATGGCCGCGACTTCCGGCGTCTCTCCGCTCTTGGACAGGATGAGGGCAACGTCTCCCCTTGCGACTATGCCGAGCTCGCCATGCGCCCCCTCGGCGGGGTGGAGGAAGTAGGCCGGGCTTCCGGTGCCCGTCATGGTGCCGGCGATCTTCCTGGCCACGTGCCCGGATTTGCCCATGCCGCAGACGACTATCTTCCCCCTGGCGGAGGCCAGTACATCAACGGCCCTGTCGAAGGACTCGCCGATCATGGGAACGAGCTCCTCGATCCACCTGGCCTCGGTGGCGAGGACCCTTCGCGCTTCGTCCCGAGGGCTGATGCTAGTCGCCACCTCTGCTCCCTGCCTCGAGAACCATGTCGATGACCTCCCTCACGGCGCCGCATCCGCCAGGCAGGCTGCTCACGATGTCACACCGCTCTCTCACGCGGGAGTGCGCGTCTGCCGGACAGGCGCCGATCCCGGAGATCTCGATGGCCGGGATATCCCGGTCGTCGTCCCCCATGAACAGCACCTGGCCCATGGCCAGGCCGAGGTGCGAGGCGAGCCTGCGGACCGCCTCCGCCTTGTCGTCGCAGCCCAGGGCCAGCAGATCGATCCCCAGATCACTCGCCCTGCGCCTGACTGCAGGGAAGTCCCTGAACGAGACCAGGGCAATCTCGAGTCCTGCCCCGATCGCGCTCATTATGCCGGCCCCGTCCCTGGCGGAGAAGCTGACATGGACGCCGTCGGGGCCATAGGTCAGGCGGCCGTCGGTCATCACGCCGTCCACGTCGAGGGCGATCAGGCGAACGGAGGAGAGCGCGTCCCCCTCCATCAGGCGCCCTCCCAGTGCCTCAGGACGGAGTCGACCAAATCCTCCAACCTGCCGAGCGGGACCATCGAGGAGGCATCGCACAGAGCGGAGGACGGATCGGGATGGGTCTCGAGGAAGATGCCGTCTGTTCCCCAGGCCGCTCCGGCACGGGCCAGGTTCACGGACAGTGCGGGCCTGCCGCCGCTGCAGGACCCTAGCGCGCCGGGAAGCTGAAGCGAATGCGTGACATCGAGCACCACCCTGTCGGCCATGCCCCTCATCACGCTGAGAGAGCGGAGGTCAACGACAAGGTCGTGGTAGCCGAAGAAGCTGCCCCTCTCCGTCAGCCAGACCTCGGGACAACCGGCGGAGCAGAGCTTCTCCACGGCACCCGCCATGTCGTCCGGCGCCATGAACTGACCCTTCTTGACGTTCACGGGAAGCCCGGCAGAGCCCGCCGCCTCGAGCAGAGACGTCTGTCTGCAGAGGAAGGCCGGAATCTGGAGGACATCCACGGACTCCGCAACCAGCTCGACCTGTGCGCTCTCATGGACGTCCGTGAGCACTCGCAGGCCGAACTCCTCCCTGACGGACCTGAGCAGGGCCAGCCCTTCGGAGATGCCCGGCCCTCTGTAGGAGGCTGCCGCCATCCTGTTGTCCTTCGTGAAGGAGCCCTTGAAGACCACCTCCGCATCCCGGGCCCCGTCGCCGCCGAAGAGACACCGGAGCGAAGAGGCGACCGCGAAGGCAACTTCCCGTGACTCGAGCGCGCAGGGCCCGATGATGAACAGGGGTCTCATCGTTCCAGGAGCTTCCTCATCGCCTCGAGGTCCCCGGGCGTGTCCACCCCCGTGCCCTCGAAGCTCCCCGTGACCACCTCGATGCTCATGCCGTCCTCCATCCAGCCCAGTTGCTCGAGCCTCTCGCTCCGCGAGAGAACGCCCGGGCTCAGGGACGAGGCCCTGCGGAGCGACTCCGGGCTGAAGCAGTATAAGCCCACGTGCTCCCAGTGGAAATCGCCGCCGTGGGGGATCGGGCACCGGGAGAAGTAGAGAGCGCGGCCGGCGGCGTCCAGGACGACCTTCACCCTGTTGGGATCCAGGGCCTCATCCCTGCCGATCCTGCGCGCCAGCGTAGTGACGGAGGCTTCCGAGGGAGGACGCGAGAGGACGGCATCCACCCAGGTGGCGGAGACCATGGGCTCGTCGCCCTGCACGTTCAGAACCAAGACCCGCGGGCTTCCGAGCAGCTCCCAGGCCAGGTGGACCCTCTCGGTACCGCTCGAGGCGGGGCCGGTCAGCACGGCGCTGAAGCCGCCTGCCTCGACGACCCGGGCTATCTCACTGCTGTCGGTGGCAACGAAGACCCTCTCCAGGCCTGCCGAGCGGCACGCGGCGGCCACGTGCAGGATGAGGGGCCTGCCGGCTATGGCAAGCAGCGGTTTCCCGGGAAGCCTGGTCGACTCCATCCTTGCAGGCAGGATGGCCATGACACCGGCGCGGCCCGCGGAAGCAGGGATCAGAGCCACCTCTCGCCGGCCCAGAGGCATATCACCAGGGTCTGCTCGCTCCGGCTTTCATCCCAGGTCTCGTAGCCGTAGGCGGCATCGAGTCTGCAGCTCCTGCCGCCGAACACGTAGCTGCCTCCCAGCGTGTACCTCGCTGCCCCGTCGCGCCACAGGCCGGACATCGCGGAGTACCCGGCTCTCAGGGAAAGCGAGCGGCTCACGAGCGCCTCCGCGCCGAGGCCCAGGATCTCACCCTCCTCCACCCTGGAGTCGAACACGCTCATGCTCTTGCGGAGATGGTAGTCGGCCGAGAGCAGCAGAGGCGCAAGCGGACGCACGGAGGCCCCGACGTCCACCTCGCCCGGAATGTCGTACACCTCGCTGAGCGAGCCGCTGCTGGAGCCTGCGTAGTCCCTGTTCAGCCTGAGAGTGCCGCTCCTGTCGGTGGTGACCGAGAGCCCGGCCGAGAAGGGCCCTGACCTGATCATCGCGCCGAACGTCATCCCCCAGGCGGGCTCGAAGAGCGCCTCGTCCACCCACTCGGTATTGACGGGAAGCAGGCTCTCGGAGGTCTCAGTGGAAATGGTGGCGCTCGTCCTGACCTTGCCGAAGGTGAACCTGCTCCCGAGCGAGAGGCCCAGCCATGACGCGGCTCTGACGGATATGCCCGCGAAGCCCTCGTTGAGGCCGCCGTCCCAGGTGAACCTCCCGCGCCAGTCGCCTATGTCGTCCGTGCCCGAGCGATGGGCGGTCTCGAGCACGCTGGACCTTCCGGCAAGGCAACCCAGCAGGTTCACCCTGTCCGAGAAGGGCATCACCACGGAAGAGAACGGGAAGCCGCTCTCGTTGTCCCATGCCGGATCGTCGCTCTCCACCCAGCGCGCCTCGAAGCTCACGCCGGTCCTGCGGCACCAGGCCGATGCCGCCGGGTTCAGAACGCAGACCCCCGTGGTATCGGGAATGCCTACGCAGGTACCGCCCATTCCGAAGGCGCGGGCGGACACGGGCAGAAGCTCTCCGCCCAGGCCTCCGGGTGGAGACCTGTACTCCGGGTATCCATCCCAGCTCGCGACTCCTCCGGAGAGGCCCAGCACAATCATGGACAAGGAGATAAGGGAGCACATTGCTTTTCAACCACCATGGCAGGGGACCCGGGCGCATTCGGCCACGGTCCCGCCGGACCGTCTCACTTCACGACTGCTCGCGCGATTATAGCAAAAAGGAAACCGCTATGTTCCACCCGGGCCTCGAGGGGCGATCTCGATCGTGTCCCCCTGTGCCGGCACGTCCACCACGGCGAAGCCGGCCGCTCGCAGCCTGCGCGCCAGTGCCTCGCACTGCTGCTCCTCACCATGAACCAGGATCACGCGCCTTGCGCCGGAGCCGGTCTTCCGCGCGTAGCTCTCGAGCTCGTCGGCATCGGCGTGTGCGCTGAAGCCGTCGATGCTGGCCACCTCCGCTCTCCTCTCGTAGGCCTCCCCGAAGATCCTGACCTCCCGTCTGCCCTCGGCCAGTGCCCTGCCCAGGGTGTGCTCGGCCATGAACCCCACGATCAGGATCATGTTGCGCTCGTCCCCGACGTTGTTCTTGAGATGGTGGAGAATCCGGCCCGCCTCGCACATGCCCGACGCCGAGATGATCACGGCCGGACCGGGCGTCTCGTTGAGCTCCATGGAGTCCGAGACGCTCTGGGTGAACCTCAGGTTGTGGAAGCGGAAGGGGGTTTCCGGACCCTCGAGGAGCAGCCTGGTCTCCTCGTCGAAGCATTCGGGATGAAGCCTGTAGACCTCGGTAGCGTCGAAAGAGAGCGGGGAGTCGACGAACACCGGGATCTCGGGTATCCCTCCGGAGGAGAAGAGGCGCTGCAGGTGGAACAGGAGGGCCTGGGTCCTGCCGACGCTGAAGGCAGGGACGATGAGCTTCCCGCCTCTGCCCGCGACCCTGGTTATGACGTCCCGGAGCCTCTCCTCGGCGGATTCGCCGGGCTCGTGCCTCCTGTCGCCGTAGGTGCTCTCCATCAGGAGGACGTCCGGCCTCGATCGGAGGTCGGGGTCGCGGAGTATCGGCCTGTCGAAGCGGCCGAGATCGCCGGAGAACAGGAGAGTAGTCGTTGCGTGACCTTCGGTGATGGTGAGCTCCACCTGGGCCGACCCCAGTATGTGCCCGGCCTCGAGAAAGCGCATGGTCACACCCTCGATGAGAGGGTAGGGCCTGTTGTAGGGGATGGAGACGAAGTGCTCCAGGGCCTCCGTGACATCGGAGATGTCATACAGAGGCTCTACCGGGGGCTCACCCCTCCTCTCGTTCCTGCGGTTCAGGTAGTCCGCGTCCTGCTTCTGGATATGCGCGCTGTCCGGCAGCATTATGGCGGCGAGGTCCCTCGTGGCGAAGGTGCTTACCACGAGACCCTCGAACCCCTGCTTCACGAGATTCGGGATGTTGCCCGAGTGGTCGATGTGCGCGTGTGAGAGCACCATTACGTCGAGATCCCCGGGATCGAAGCCGAAAGACCTGTTGCCGGCGTCGGCCTCGGCTCTGTGGCCCTGGAAGAGCCCGCAGTCGAGCAGGATCTTGCTGCCGGCTGCCTCGATCAGGTGCCGGGACCCGGTGACAGACCTCGCGGCGCCATGGAAGGTGATACGCATGAGGCTCCGTTCCCGTCGATGCTCGTTCTCATAGGCAAAGCTCGCTGCCGAGTATGTTCCGGAGCGCACCGCGCAGCAAGGCGCCCACACGGATCCACGAGCGATCGTATGGACTTGTTTGCTACGCGGGCTTAGATTGGTTCGGGTGATAGATATCAGAGATGCTTGCCGGTTCCGTGGAGACGGATCGTGGTGGCAGTGGTGTATTCTGGTATTGTCATAGTCAGATGGAAGGAGTGATCATGCGTCTTGCGTTCTTTCTGCTTGCCGTCGCGCTGATCGCGCTGCCTGCCGCCGGGGACACCGTCCTCGGCAGGATAATGGAGGCACGACAGGCGGGCGACCTCAGCGTCGATGACTACGCTCTCTACTGTGTCTACAGCGTTCTTGCGCCCGATCGTCTGCCCTCGGGGCTGACCGAAGGTGCGATCAGCGACCCTTGCGGCACCCCCGCGATCCACGAGGCAGAGCTGCTTCTGGACGATGTCAGCGCGGAGGTCCGCGCCGAGATAGTCAGTCTTCTCGCCAGGCCCTCGCTCAGCGGCCCGGAGTACACCTACGACACCCCCGGGGGCAACTTCAAGGTCCACTACACCACCTCGGGCGTCGACGCCACCACGCTGGCCTGGGCCCAGTTCCTGGGCGACGGCTTCGACTGGTCCTGGGAGCACGAGTGCGACGACATGGGCTGGGACGAGCCGCCCTCGGACCTCGGCCTCGGTGGAGACGAGAAGTACGACATCTACATCTTGCAGCTCACGGGCGGCACCCTGGGCTACACCTCCTCTTCCGGCGAGCCGGGCGACCCGACGACTCCCGAGAACGACTCGGCCAGCCACATCGCCATGAGCAACAACCAGTCCTACGGCCAGGAGCTGATGAGCGGCACCTGCTCGCACGAGTTCCAGCACGCGATCCAGATGGGCTACGACAAGGCCGAGTTGACCTGGTTCATGGAGAACTGCGCCACCTGGATGGAGAACGAGTGCTGGGACGACTACAACACCTATACGGACCACCTCCACTCCGGAGACAACTGCCTCCGCAAGCCATGGTGGAGAATCGATTCCGGTCCCATGTACTGGTACGGCGCCACTCCGTGGCCCATGTACATACAGAACAGGTGCGCGGGCCAGGCTTCCGTCAGGATGACCTGGGAGGAGATGGCGGCAGTGACCACCCAGAACACCTGGGAGGCACTGGACGCTACGGCCGACCACTACGGCATGAGCCTGGCCGAGTGGGTGGCCGAGTACGCCTACTGGCGCTGGTTCACGGGGCCCCAAGCCGACGATGAGCACTACGACTACGATGAGGCCTCCCTCTGGACCCCCGGTCCCTACATCTTCTACTACCACAACGTCACCAGTCTCCCCTGGAGCGGCGACCAGGGCGTCTATCCCCCGGAGACCAGGGGCCACCACTGGATCAAGGTGGACGTCTCGAGCTACCAGGGCTGGATAACCTTCGACTTCGACGGCCGCGACTACATGGACTTCGTGATCGGGGCTATCCGCACCAAGGACAGCGGCGACGAGATGTACCAGTACTGGAACGTCACCGAGGTCCCGGCGACCTTTTCGGTCGGAGTCGAGACGACGGGCTACGACGAGGTGGTCTTCGTGGTCCAGGCCGTCACCCAGACCTCCATCGACCAGGACTACGTTGCGAACATCACCTACCAGACCGGCGTGGAGGAGGGCGAAAGCCCCGCGGCCGTCTCTCTGGCTCCGGCGGCCAACCCGATGACCGCCGGCCAAGCCGTCGAGATCTACCTGCCCCAGTCGGGCTGGACGACCCTCAGCGTCTTCGACCTGACCGGTCGCCTGGTCGAGAGCATCTACTCGGGCCAGCTCGATCAGGGTCAGCACAGCGTGGTCTGGGGGGCCGAGGGCCTCTCCAGCGGGACCTACTTCCTGAGGCTGTTCGCGCCGGGCGGAGCAGCCACGAGCAGAGTCGTACTGAACTAGACGGAATCCGGCGATCCCGCCGGTACCGGGCTGGAGGGCCGGAAGCGCGCTTCCGGCCCTCCCCGTACCCGGCGGGAGACTGAACTGCCGCGAAGGGAGGAGGGGATGAGGACTGCCGCCGTCACGCTGCTGGCAGCCCTGGCCATTGCCGTCTCCGGACCTCCGGAAGCTGCGCGGTGGGCTCCGGCAGGGGCCAGCGCTGCCGGAACGCTGGCTCGTCCCACCCTCAGCGGGCCGGAGAGCACTACTGCTTCCGGCAGCGGGTTCTTCACGGTTCACTGGACCCACAGCGGGGCCGATTCCACCAGCCAGTCCTACGTGGACCTGCTGGCCGAGGCTGCCGACTCGGCTCTGGCGGTCCAGTGCGGACAGATGGGCTATCTGGAGCCGCCCTCCGACCAGGGGGGCGGCGGAGACGACAGCTACGACATCTACGTCATGGCTGCTACCGGCCGCGGCTACTGCTCGTACGCCGGGGAGCCCCGGGATCCGGCGACCCCCAGCAACGACCGAGCAAGCTTCATCGTGCTGAGCAGCGGCCTGGAGCAGGACATCGCCAGGGTCGCGATCGCACACTACTTCCAGAACGCCGTTCAGATGGCCTACGACGTGGACGAGCCTGTCTGGTTCATGGAGAACTGCGCCACCTGGATGGAGGACATGGTCTTCGACTCGGTCGACGACTACTGGAACTACCTCCATGAGGGGGACAACCCCCTGAGGAAGCCCTGGCTCGACTGCATGGCCGCAGGTCCTCCCGGCTACTGCCTCGGCGGTTGCATCTGGCCCAGGTACATCTCCCTGAGGCTGGGGGAATCCGCTGTCAGGGAGGTCTGGGAGAGCTGCGCGGATGCCTGGGGGCAGAACCTCTCCGAAGCGCTCGCGGACGTGTTCGGCGGTCACGAAATGACCCTCGGGCGAGCCTTCGCGGAGTACGGCTGCTGGAGGTGGTTCACGGGACCCAACTGGCATGACGGGGAGACCTGGGACGACGAGGCAGCGGGCTGGACGCCCGGCCCCTACGTCTTCCCCGACCACGACGTGACGTCGCTGCCCTACGCCGGTGATCAGGGTCCCCATCCGCCTGAGAGCTGGGGGATTCACTGGATCAGGGTCGACCTCCGGGCCTGCCAGAGCGGCTGGCTCAGATTCGACTTCGACGGCAGCGATGACGTCTGCTGGATCCTCGGGGTGATACTGTGGGACACGTCGGGCAGCAGCGAGCTGTATCTCTACGAGCCTTCCGCCCCCGCCTGCACCCTCGGCGTGTCCGTCGATCCGGATGGCTGGGACTACGCCGTGTTCTTCCCCGGCGTGGCGGAGTCAGGCGGCCCGGATCACACCTACGATTTCAGCGTGGATCAGGTTCTGGGATCCGGTGAGCAGCCCGGTCCGGCGCAGGTGTCTCTAAGCGTGACGGGCAACCCGTGCGGAAGCAGCGCCAGCGCTCTGTTCGATCTGCCGCAGGCCGACAGCGTCAGGCTGGTGCTCTTCGATCTCTCCGGCAGGATGATCGGGCTTCTCTACGACGGGTGGTGCGATGCCGGAGAGCATTCGCTCGCGATCCCGGTCGAGGGCATCGCGCCAGGCTCGTACATGCTCCTTCTCTGGTCCGGAAGCGGGGGAGCCACGGCCAGACTTACCGTAACGGAGTAGCAATGCTCTCAGGATCGAACGGGAGGACCTCTCTTGCAGCGGTCCTGGCAGCTCTGTGCGCGCTCTCGACCCTGGGCACGGGCTGTGGAGGAGAGGGAGCCGCATCGGGCACGGCTCCGGGAGCCCCGGCAGATTGGGAGGCTACGCCTCTTCTCGTGCTGCTCGTGGAGGGTAGCAGCCAGTCACGAACCATTATGGACGAGCTGGCGGCCGCGTCTGGTCCCCGGGCCGCCGCCACGGTTCTCTCCCCATCGGGGCTCGATGGTCGGGACATCCAGAGGCTCCTGGCAGGCTCCGCGATGGAGCGAGGTCTTCTGATCATGACCAGTGGTGTGGAGCTGGACCCGACCAGCGCCCCGGACCCCGGCGAGATCATGAGCGTGCAGTTCGGACGGGGCGACTCCGGGCTGGTCATGTGCGAGCCGCCTGCTCTCCTGAGCGAGGTCACCGGCCCGGCGTTCGACCTGTCTCTCGAATCGGGGCGGCAGGCTTCCCTGGTCGGGCTCCTCGTCAAGTACATGCCGGAGCTGAGCCTGGTCAGGCTTCATGCCCTCTCCGAGGCCGAGTTCCTCAGGGCCCTGGAACCATGGCAGGAGCTTGCAGCCAGTGGTGATGCTGCCCTCAACCTCGTCCTGATAGCCCCGGGAAAAGGGGAAGGGGACAGGGCATGGGTGCTCATGACGGGCCCGGACATCGTTCCGGACCCCGGTCATCCGCTCCTGGGGCTGACCACGGAGGGCCTTCTCTCGACCTGCAGGATGCTGCTCGGACTGCCCTGGATGGGGGAGGAATATGCCGGCATCCCCGCCATCAGCGTCACCAGCCCGTCCTTGCTGACGCGAGCGGTCAGCCGGAGCTGAGACGCACCAGAAACCCACAGGCCGGCCGGCTGCAGCGGACTGATCGAGCTACTGCTGCTGGCTCCGCAGCCTCTCGGCCATCTCCATGGCCTCGACAGCCTCCCCCCTGCGGTTGAGGTTGCTGTAGGCGCTGGCGAGGAACTCGTAGTAGTCGGCGTTGTCGGGGTCCTGCTCTATGGCGTCGAGAATGGCCTCGAGAGCCTCCTCATCCCTCTCCATCCTCACGTAGCATGCGAACTTCATGTAGTAGGTGTTGGCGAGCTGGGACTCGGAG
>JAFGKQ010000147.1 GCA_016928495.1 Candidatus Fermentibacterales bacterium | reverse complement strand
TCTGCGGCCCCGGGACCAGGCTCGCTTCGCTCGAGCCACAGAGAGGTCACTTCGAAGGCCCCTGCCTCGAGGACCCCTTCCGCGTTCCGAGGAGCCAGAAGCTGGAGCTTCTCGAGGCTGCCTCCGCAGTCATGTGCGACGACCCGAGGATAAGCCTCTCGAGAGCCGCTCTGTGGTTCGAGCGGCGCAAGAGAGTATTCGCCAGCACCGAGGGCTCTCTCGTCTCCTCCGACCTGGTCTTCAGCATGCCATTCCTGATGGCCTTCGCCACTCATGGTGACGATGCTCAGAGCAGGAGCCTCCAGGACGGCGCCAGGATTGCGGGATGGGAGTGGATAGACCAGACCGGGCTGACCGAGTCGGCGGTCTGGGTGAGGGATCAGGCGATCGAGAAGGTCCTTGCCGGGGAGCCCGAGCCGGGCGTGTACGATCTTGTCCTCGATGGGCTCCACCTGGGCCTGACCATACACGAGTCGGTCGGGCACCCGACCGAGAGCGACCGCGCCCTCGGCTGGGAGGCGAACATGGCAGGTCGGACCTTCCTGAGCCCGGATGACCGCGGGTCGCTTCGATACGGATCGGACCTGGTCAACCTGGTTGCGGACAACACACTGCCCTACGGCCTGGCCTCCTGGGGCTGGGATGACGAGGGTGTGCCGGGTCAGCGCTGGTACCTGGTCAGGAACGGCATCTTCCAGGAGTTCGGGACCGTCAGAGAGACGGCAGCGGTCCTCGGCACGGTCTCCAGCAGGGGCTGCTGCAGGGCCGAGGACTTCGCCAGCTTCCAGATAAACAGGCAGCCCAACCTCTACCTCGAGCCGGGCAAGGTCCGGATGACGCCGGAGGACATTATCTCCGCGACCGATAGCGGCATTCTCATAGAGGGGAGGGGCTCCTTCAGCATAAGCCAGCGCAGGGTGAACTTCCAGTTCGGAGGGGACAGGTTCACCAGGATCAGGGCAGGCAAGCTTGCCGGTCCCCTGAAAAAGGTCATCTACCGCTCCACGACGAAGGAGTTCTGGGGGAGCTGCGACATGATTGCGGACGAACGCTGCTTCCGGACGATGGGTCTGCTCAACTGCGGAAAGGGAGAGCCACTGCAGTCGGCCCGAATGACTCACGGGGCAAGCCATTCCCGCTTCAGGGGAATCACGGTCGGGGGTGAGATACAGTGACCAGGGACGAGATGACCGCCTTCCTCGAGAGAGTCCTGGAGCAGGCCTCTCTTCCGGATGCCGTGGCAGTCCTGGAGGAGCGCCGCAGAGCGACGAGCAGATTCGGGCAGAACAGGGTGACACAGAGCTCGGATACCTTCACTCGCAACCTCGTTCTGTCGGTGGGGAGCGAGGGTCGGAAGGCCTCGGCGAGCACCCACAGGATAGACCCGGATGCTGCCGGTGCGTTCGTGCGGGCGACGGAGGAGGCGGCCCTGTCCGCGCCGGTCGATCCCGAGTACATGCCGCCGGTGGAGGATGGACAGGTCTACCCTCTGATCGAGAGCTACGACGAGGAGACCGCGGCCGCCCCGGCATCGCTCAGGTCCGATGCTGCCTCCGCCGCGATCTCGGCCGCGGAGAGCTCGGGAATGGAGGCCGCCGGCCTGATCGAGATGAGGACCGACAGGAGCTGTGTAGCGACCTCCACCGGCAACATGGCCTTCCACGAGTCGACCGGGGCGGTCTTCAGGCTGACCATGGACAGGGGAGTGCCTTCGAGCTACAGGTCCATGGCCGCGACCGCCTGGCGTGAGATCGACGTTCCCGGAACGGTCGAAGGGGTCAGGGCCGAGGTCCTGGATGCAGCGGACCCGAGAGATCTTCCGGAGCGGGGAACCGACATGGTGCTCGAGCCCCAGGCCGTCGCCGACCTCGTTCCCTACATCGTGTACATGCTGCAGGCCAGGGAGGCGGACGAGGGCCTGACTGCGTTCTCCGGGAAGCTGGATCAGAAGGTCACCGGCGATCTGATCACGATGTACAGCGACCTCCACGGCCCGGTTCCGGGCAGGCCCTTCGACGATGAGGGCCTGCCGGCGCAGGACATCACCTGGATCGAGAACGGAGTCCTCAGGACCCACCTCTGCAACCGTTTCTGGGCCCGGAAGACCGGCAGGCCTCCGGTTTCGTCCCCGGGGTGCTTCTACCTCGGCGGCAGCGAGGAGGCCTCCTCCGCGGATCTCGTGAAGAGGCTCGACAGGGGTCTCCTGATAAGGAGGTTCTGGTACATCCGCTTCATCGACCAGAAGGAGCTGAGCCTGACGGGCATGACCCGTGACGGCGTGTTCTGGGTGGAGGACGGGAAGGTCAGGTTCCCGGTAAGGGACTTCCGCTGGAACGAGCACGTGCTAGACCTGTTTGCCAGGACGGCCTTCCTGGGCACCCCCGAGCGCAAGGACTCGGTCATGGCCCCCCCGGCCCTCATCCGGGGACGTAGTTAAAGAAACTAAAGAAACTTGGCACATTAATAAACCAAGTATAGGGTAATACACCGGAATCGTCGGGAACCGCTTCTCGCATGGGTGTCACACCCCTCCAGCGCCAGCATCCGGGCGCATAGAGCCAGCGCCATGGGGAGCACCTGTCTCGTGCTCATCCCGTGACCCCCGGCAGTCACCGAGGCCGCCACAAAGGAACGGAGATCGGGGTCCTGAGTCGTCCGTCCCGGCCTCCGCAGGGTCCGACACGGAGTGCGGGCGGAGTACCGTGGAGAGAAGGGCGGAAGCGTCGAGTTGGTGCCCGGCACGGGAAGTCTGGTCCTCACACTGCTCGCGCGCTAGCTGCGGGCTCCACGGCAGAGGAAATCAGTGCGTGTCCCGCATTACCCGCATTACGCAGGGCAGGAAAATGGTGCGTGTCCCCAATTACCAGACGAAGCGGATGCCCCAGTAGGATCGGCCCTCGAGGGCGTGGAAGGGCTGTGTGTCGTGCGGGAACCATGCGATGTAGGCCTCGAAGGCGCCGCCGGTGCCGGGGTGGTAGGACAGGTACCACTCCAGCTCGTGCCTGGAGGAGGTCCCGCTGTCCTCGTGGAAGTAGAAGCTCGGCTCGTACCTCACGCCCGTGAGCCATGACCTCCAGCCTGCGAGCAGGACATCCGAGCCGGCCTGGATCGACCACTCGAAGTCGTGGCCCTTCTGGAAGGACTCTCCTTTTGGCCTGTAGATGCCGAAGGAGAGCCAGCCGGAGGGCCACCCACCCAGGTGGAGCGCTGGCGCTTCCGAGGGCGCCGGCAGCGACGGATCGTAGACCGCGCCGATCTTGATGTTGTTCATGTACTCCGATGTGGAGTCTGGGCAGTCTATGTTGTGATAGCACTCGTGATCCGTGTAGAGACGCACGAGAAGCGGCTCCAGAAGCTGATAGTCGAACTGGACCCTCAGATTCCAGTGGGCATGGTATATGTTGAACTTCATCTCGGGATGGTTCTTGTTCTTGCCCATGTAGGTGGTCATGTCCATGCCGAGGCGCCAGGAGAAGTCCCCGGCCGCGAGCACCCTCATGACAGTTCCCAGCTCCCCGTAGATGAAATGGAACTCGTCTTGCTCGAAGAAGCTGTAGGCCGACAGCTCGCCGTGAGCCTCCATGGGGAAGCTGACCGGGCCCGTGATGGCCGCCAGAAGCAGGATCAGAGGCAAGACTGGTTCCTCCTACTCCGGACCGCTCTCCTCCGCCTCGGCTTCGGAAGGCGGTTCCAGGTACCTGACCAGGTCGATCTCTCCCGGTTCTGCCTTCTCGTCGGCGAGGGCCTTCTCCAGGGCCTGTACGAGGTGTATCTCGGGAAGGGCTCCCTCGACGTAGTAGCGGTCGTTGATCACCGTCCGGGGAACACCCTGGACCCGGTACTTCGTGGAGAGCAGAGGGTACTCGTTCGCCTCTATTGCCTCGGCCCTGACACGCTCGCTGCTCGCTGCCAGTCTGTGGGCGAGGACCACAGCCCGGGGGCAGTAGGGGCAGGTCGGGGTGACGAAGACCTTCATGTCCAGGTCGATGCCCAGACGATCGAGGAAGCCTCGCGTCGCCGACTCGACGAGGTCCCCGCTCCTGCCCGCATCCACTATGGCCGTCAGGAGACTGCTGAACTCGTAGCCCGATGGAAGCCCGTAGAACCGGACCCTCGCGTGCGATCCGTCCGAGACCAGGATGGCAGGGACTCGCTCGACACCCAGCTCCTCCGCCCTTCCCTTGTCCTGCAGAGGGTTGATCCTGACCATGCTGAGCCTGTCGGAAAGCTCCGTCAGCTCGCTGACGATCATCTCCGACTCGGGACAGGTCTCGCATTCCAGCTTCTGCGTGAATATCGTGAGGGTGACCTCGCCCTCCATGTCCGCGAGTATCTTCCGGATCTCTCTCGCGTCGTTCTCCGACAGAATTCCCATTCCAGTGACCCCCTGGGCTCCGGTGGCTATTCTCGAAGAAGCCGGTAGGCCGCGAAGGCCGCCCGGGCCCCGTCGGCCGCGGCCGTCACTACCTGTCTGAGGTCCGTGTCCCTCACGTCACCCGCCGCGAACACGTCCGGCCGGCTGGTGCGCACACCGCCGGTCGTCGAGACCGCTCCATCCGGTGTCAGCTCCACCAGGCCCCGGAAGGGCTTCGTGGCCGGGTCCCATCCTATGAACACGAACACACCGTCGATCGGCTCCGTTGTCTTCGATCCGTCCCTGACGCTCTCGAGAAGAACCGACGTCACGCCTCCCGAGGCCGAGTCCTCGTCGCCCCTGATCTCCAGCAGCGTCGTGGACCATAGCATCGTGATCCTGTCGTTCGACAACAGCCTCTCCCTGAGGACGGGCTCCGCTCTGAGCTCGTCGCGTCTGTGCACTACCACCACCTCGCTGGCGTACTCCGTCAGGTAGAGGGCCTCCTTGATGGCGGTATCCCCTCCGCCCACTACGAGAACCCTCCGATCGCGGAAGAAGGGAGCGTCGCAGGTGCCGCAGTAGCTCACTCCACGTCCGTAGAAGGCATCCTCCCCCGGGATTCCGAGCTTCCTCGGGGCTGCTCCGGTCGCGATCAGAAGCGCTCTGGCCGTGTACTCGGAGGAAGTGGTCGCGATGACAATGCCTTCCTCGCCGGCCCGGGCGCTCTCCACCTGGTCCTCGGCCACTCGTGCCCCTGCCGACTCGGCCTGCTTCCTCATCTCGTCCGCAAGAAGCTGTCCCGATACGTTCGAGTGCCCTGGGAAGTTCTCTATGGCATGGGTGAGAGCCAGCTGTCCTCCCGGCTGGTGACCCGCGAGGATCAGCGTGTCGAGGCGGTACCGTCCGGCGTATATGCCCGCCGTCCAGGCGGCCGGGCCTCCTCCCGCAATGAGCAGCTCGACCTCACCGCCCGTTCGGGAGGCGGGAGCATCGACTACGCCCAGCCTGAGATCGATCATCCCGTCAGATGCGTGTCCGCGAGACCCGTGAGATGGGCCTCGAGAGAGCCGGCGTCCCTGAAGCCGACCACCCTGTCGATCTCCCTGCCGCCGTGGTAGAGAATGAGAGTGGGAACGCCGCGAATGCCGAGCTGATTCGCCTCTTTCGGACTCTGATCGACATCGACCTCGTAGAAATCGACTCTGCCCTTGAGCCTGGCGGAGAGGCTCTCGAGCACGGGGTGTATCATTCGGCAGGGACCACACCAGGTCGCGGTGAAGTCCACAAGGGTGATCCTGTCGGATCTAGCGGCAAGCGCGTCTATGTCGCTGCCCTTGATCCTGGTTGTGGCCATCCGATTCCTCCTCGAATATTGGTGGCCCCACGAGAGGGGCGTTCTCGGTAGCTGCCAGGAAGCACCGGCGGAGTCTCCGGATAGCTCCTATAGATAATCCCCGTGCCCTCACGGTCAAGAACGAGGCATGCTCCGGCGCCTGCCTCGATGTATCTGAACTCCACCGAGGGCGCTGTTGTTCCCCGGGTATTCCCCCATCACGTCCGGATGAGCATGTTCCGGGAGACCGGACTGGAGGCCTGCATGGGTCCTGAACTACTTCGGAAGAAGCGCACGGGAGCGGCCCGGTCAGCCAGCTTCCTTGCCTGGGCATCCCTTCTCGTCTTCGCTTTCGCCGGAGGTCTCTACAGCACCGACGTGCAGGCCCAGCTTGAGGTTTCGGGTTCGCTCATCGGGCAAAGGCCGTTGCTCACGGCGGAGCACGGATGGCTCGTGCAGGGCAGGAACGGCCTGGAATACGCCCCGCACGGCATAGGCTACTCCCTGATGCTCCTTCCGGCGGCGCTGTGCGGCGCCGCTCTGGGAG
>JAFGKQ010000146.1 GCA_016928495.1 Candidatus Fermentibacterales bacterium | reverse complement strand
GTTGTTACGGAGGTGCTGTGCCCTGAGGACGTCCCTCTGGTAGGCAGGTACGCGGACATGCTGCAGATAGGTGCCCGCAACATGCAGAACTACTCGCTGCTGGAAGCCGTCGGTGAGACCGACAGGCCCGTCCTGCTCAAGCGGGGAATGAACGCGACGGTCACCGAGCTGCTGCTCGCCGCCGAGTACATCTTGGCCCGCGGCAACGGCAGCGTCGTCCTGTGCGAGAGGGGCATACGCACCTTCGAGACGGCGACCCGGAACACTCTCGACATCTCGGTGGTGCCGCTGCTCCGAGGCCTCACCCACCTTCCGGTGATCGTCGACCCGAGTCACGCGACCGGGCGCAGGGAGCTGGTCGTGCCCTCGGCGCTCGCGGCAGTGGCCGCGGGAGCGGACGGGCTGATGGTGGAGGTCCACCCTGACCCTGACAGGGCGCTCTCCGACGGGATGCAGACGCTCGACTCGCGGGGTTTCGAGAGGCTGATGGAGCTGGCGTCCCGCGTTCACGGGGCAGTGGGAGAGGAGGTGAGGCCGTGAGCACCTGCGCGCTCACCTCGCTCAGGCTTCGCGGAGCGGTCGAGGTCCCGGGAGACAAGTCGATCTCCCACAGGGTGCTGCTCATGTCGCTCCTGGCTACCGGGGAGTCCGTCGTGCATAACCTGTCTCCCTGCGTCGATGTCTGCTCCAGCGCGGAGGCCGTGCGGGCCCTCGGGGGCGAGGTCTCCACCCTTCGAGGAGGGGCCCTGCTCGTAAGGGGCGCAGCCGGTCGGATGCCGGACTGCGCGAGAGTGGACTGCGGCAACTCCGGCACGACCATCAGGCTTCTCATGGGCGTGCTGACCGGTGCTCCCGGCAGCTTCATGCTCGACGGCGACTCCTCGCTGAGACGACGGCCCATGGCAAGGGTGGCAGAGCCTCTCGCGAGAATGGGAGCCTCGATCGACTGCATCAACGGCTGCTGCCCGGTGAGCATCCGCGGCTGCTCGCCCCCGAGGTGTCTCCCGGAGTTCGCCACTCCGGTGCCCAGTGCCCAGTTGAAGAGTGCCGTCCTGCTCGCAGGGGCACAGGCGGAGGGTGGGAGCACCACGGTCGTGGAGCAGCACGAGAGCCGTGACCATACGGAGCGCCTTTTGGAGATCTTCGGGGCGGAGGTGGTCAGGAGAGGACGCAGGAGCTGCAGCGTCTCGAGGAGCGATCTGAGGATGCCATCGGGGCTCAGGGTGCCGGGAGACCCATCCTCGGCAGCCTTCCTGCTGTGCGCTGCCGCGGTCCTGCCGGACAGTGAGGTGAGCGTGCCCAACGCGCTGCTTAGTCCATCGAGGACCGGATTCCTCAGAGTGCTAAGGAGAATGGGCGCAGACGTCTCCGTCAGCCTGTCCGGCTACTACCCGGAGCCTCACGGGGCCATCCGGGTCCGTTCCGGCAGCCGGATCGGCCTTCGTGGCTGCACGGTCGCGTCCCGCGAGGTCCCCTCCATGATCGACGAGATCCCGGTGCTCGCGCTGGTCGCCAGCCAGGCCAGAGGACGGACTCTCTTCAAGGGGCTGGGGGAGCTGCGGGTCAAGGAGTCGGACAGGCTGGGGGCGATCTGCGGTCAGCTCGGCAGGATGGGAGCCAGTATCCACGCGGAGGGAGACGACCTCGTTGTTGAGGGGCCCTGCCGGCTCTCTCCCTGCGCCGGTCTGTCCTCTGGGTCGGATCATCGGATCGCGATGGCCCTCTCCGTGGCATCACTCCTCGCCGGGTCGGAGTTCCGCAGCATCGCCGGCGAGCAGAGCGTTGCCGTCTCCTATCCGCGGTTCGCGGAGGCGCTGGAAGCCCTCCTGGAGGGATGACATGACCGGAAGCTGCTTCGGGCACTACCTCAGGGTCACCACCTTCGGCGAGTCACACGGCAGAGCTGTCGGCGCGGTCGTGGACGGAGTCCCGGCGGGAGTCCGGGTCCCTCTCTGCTCGATTCAGTCGGACCTCGACCGCAGGAGGCCGGGAAGGTCCCGCTTCTCCTCCGGCAGGCGCGAAGCGGATCTGGTGAGCGTGCTGTCGGGCCTGGGCCCCGGTGACATGACGCTTGGATCGCCCATAGCCCTCGTCGTGGCGAACGAGGACGCGCGCAGCGGCGACTACGACTCGATAGAGGGGCTTCTGAGACCGGGACACGCCGATCTGGGGCATTTCCTGAAGTACGGTTCCGCGCCGCCGCCCGGGGGCGGAAGGTCCTCGGGCCGCGAGACCGTGGGCCGGGTGGCCGCAGGAGCCGTGGCGAGGTGCTTCCTTGCCGGCTTCGGAGTATCGATACGATCCTGCACGCTCGCGGCGGGCGAGGTGGAGGCAGGGTGTCTCGATCTGGACTTTGCCGGGACCAACCCTCTGCGGTGTCCCGACCAGGCGGTGCTGGCTGCGATGGAAAGCCGGGTGGACCATGCCGTAGCCGGGGGCGACTCGGTAGGCGGCATCGTCGGGGTCTTCGTGGACGGGCTGCCTTCCGGCCTGGGGTCCCCCGTGTTCGGCAGGCTGGATGCCTGCCTTGCAGGCGCGATGCTCTCCATCGGCGCCGTGAAGGGAATCGAGTTCGGGTCGGGCTTCGAGCTGTCCCGGATGAGCGGCAGCAGTGCCAATGACCAGCTCTCGGCGGACGGGCCGGTGAGCAACCGCTGCGGAGGCATACTGGGAGGTGTCTCCACCGGACAGAGAGTGTCGATGAGGCTTGCCGTGAAGCCCACGCCCTCCATAGCCGTGCCTCAGAGCACGATCGACCTGACCGGGAAGGAGGCCTCCATCTCCGTGAAGGGAAGACACGATCCCTTCCTGTGCCCCAGGATCGGTCCGGTCGCGGAGGCCATGGCTGCCCTGGTTGCTGCGGACAGCGTGCTACAGCGCATGACCGAGGTGTGTCCGGCGGAGCTTCTCTCCGGCATCATGAACAGGGACAGCCGATACCCCGGAGGCCCGCTGCCCGCCCGCGGCTTCGGGCGGCTGCCTGCGATCGGGGGCACATGATCCCCGACTAGCGGCGATCCGGAGCGTGAGGTGGGGCCGCGGGCAGGAGTGCCCGCGGCCCTTCCGCGTCCTGGGGGATATCGAACGGAAGGAGCGGAGGAGATGGGAGTACAAGTGGCGGATCGTGGTGAGACGGCAATTGCGGAGCTCAGACGGCGAATAGACGAGGTCGACACCTGGCTGCTCTCGCTCCTGAACGAGAGGGCGGCGCTGGCGAGGAGGATCGGGCGGGAGAAAGACCTGCTGGGGATAGGCAGGGATGATCCGGACAGGGAGAGGGAGGTAATCGAGCGGGTCAGGGACCGCGTTGGCTCTGCGGACCACGCCGGGGATCTGGTAGAGGTCTTCCGGCTCGTGGTCGGCATGTGCAGGCGGGTGCAGGGAAGGGCGACCGCCTGCGTGGTCGGAGGCATGGGTGCGATGGGATCGCTACTGGTGCGCCTGCTCGAGGGGAGCGGCCTCAGGACGCTAGTCCTGGATCCTCCCAGGGGGGTGTCATCTCCCGGAGCGCTCGAATCGAGCGACCTGGTCTTCGTGGCGGTGCCCATGCGGCAGGCGGAGGCCGTCGTAGAGGAGGCCTGCGGAGCGATGCGGGCGGACTCGATCCTGGTGGAGACCTCCTCGGTGAAGCAGCCGATCGGGCGTGTGCTGGAGCGTTGCTGCCGGGGGTCGTTCCTGTCCTGCCATCCCATGTTCGGGCCCGGGACGGAGCCGGTCCGCGGGGAGACGGTGTTCCTCTGCGGCAGTGGAGGCGATCCCGCGCTGGTGTCCCGTGTCGAAGGCCTGATGTCGTCCTGGGAGCTCGTGATCGTGCGGATGGCTGCCGAGGAGCACGATGAGCTGATGTCCAGGGTCCAGGTCACGAGACCGGCGGTCCTCCTGTCCGCCGGCCTGGCGATGTGCCGGTCAGGACTTCCCGGGCTCGATGAGGCAAGGCTGGGAAGATCATCCAGGCTGCTGCTCGAGCTCGTGCGCCATCAGGTGGCGGAGAGCCCCGACCTCCTGGTCGACATGGCCGCCCGGAACCGGTTCGTTCCCGGGGCGCTCGATGATCTCGCCGGGAGCTTCGGAACGGTGCTCGATGCCTTCCGCAGGCCCGGAAGAGAGCTGGAAGAGCTGCTCGCCGGCGCCGCAGACGCTCTCGGGCTCAGGCCCCCTTCATCGACTTGATGGCAGCCTTCGCCTCCCTGTAGAGAAGCACCTTCTGCTGGTTGAGTATCAGCCCGACGTCCGCCGGGGTCATGCCCTTTGCCGCGCCGTAGGCGACCAGCATGCTGTTCTCTGCCCGCGTCACCTTACCGTCGGCCAGGATGACCCTGGCCATCGCCGCGAGTATCTCCCTGGCTTCCTGCGGAGTCGAGGGGATCGGCAGGTTCTCCCCCGACCTCACGCTGGCCAGTATGCCCTCGAGCGTCTCGTCGCTGATCTGACGCGCGGCGGCGAAGTCGCGCAGCATCTTCTCTTCCTTCTCGTCCACGTTGCCGTCTATGAACATGGCTGCGGCCATCCCGGCCAGCAGGACCTCCGAGGGCACGGTGGCGGGCCGCCCGATGCCGCCGCCGGCCTCGGCGCTTATCCGGCTTGCCGAGAAGCTCTGCACGTCCATGAGGACCCAGTCCTGCGAACCGTCGTTAAGGGGCCTTCCGCAGTAGTCGCAACTGCCGGTCCCTCCTCCCTCGAACGGGGCACCACAGCCCGGGCAGTGGGCCGAGCGGAAGCTCTGGCCCGCGGGGGTGGTGACGCCATGCTTCCTGCCAAGGACGTAGAGCTGTGGCCTTATGGACTTGTCGCCGGCGCCGCGGCTGCGCCCCTCGCCGTCCCTGTAGGCGTTCCGGGCCGACCACTTCACCAGGACCTCTACCGTGTCGACACCGTCGTCCTGCTCCGCCGGCCTGATGGCCTGTATCTCGACCGCGCCTATCGCTGCCTCCCTGAAGTAGACCCAGGAGCCGTCCTGCTGCTTCCTCAGGCGAGGTGCGTACTCGGCCATGAAGTCTGGGTGCAGCACCTTCCTCATGGCATCCGGGTCGTTGTGGAAGTGGGCGGACATCAGCCGCCAGAAGATGACCGATGTCCTGTCCTCGATGTGCTGCACGCTGAAGCCCGGGTCGAGCTGAACCATCTTCGAGTAGCCGGGAATCCTGGCGGGGTCCGATATCGCCTGCCACTCCATCTCCTGGGTTATCTCGGTCAGCACCCAGTCGTACTCTCCGCTGGTGATGACCGAGTCGCAGGCTCCACACTTGCCCGTGTCGGTCATCTCGAGGTGCATCCCGCAGTTGGGGCAGAAGCCTTCCACCAGGCCGGGCTTCTGCAGGGTCTGTGCCCCCGGCTTGCGCATGAAGCTCCAGTACTCCGTGAAGGGGGAGGACGTGTTGGTGCGGACCTTCTTGCCAGTCTTCAGGTCGTAGTCTACATCCGTCCCCGTGGCCTTGAACTCGACATGGATCGTGTCGAAGTGCCTGTCGCTGCCAACGGAAACGATCCTCGAGGACAGGATCCTGGGGCTCTCGAGCGCATTGCGGATGCCCTCCGATCGGTCCATCTCGAGCTGGAGCCTGAACCTCTCGCGCACACCGTCGGACAGCAGGGCCTCGACATCGGTCAGGTCCTGCTTCGAGTAGTGCTCCTGGAGCTTGAGGAACGCGGTGTTCATCCTCTCGACGAACGCCTGCTCCTGGAAGCCGGGGTCCCTCTGCTGGAGCTGCTCCAGGTTCCGCTGCCTCTGCTGGGCGCTCTGCTCCCTGGACATCCTCTGGGCCCTCTGGATCGTGTGTCCGGTCTGGGCGCTGCGCGCGTGCTTGCCGAACTTGACGAACAGGAACACGGCGACGATCAGGAGAGGGACTCCAACGACGGGGTACCTGAAGGCAAGCTGTATCAGGTAGTAGAAGATGATCCCGAAACCGTCTCCGCCCCCGCCTCCTCCTCCGGAGCTGCCTCCGCCGTAGCGCTGGCCTCCGCCCACACGGGCCAGGGCCAGGTCCGCGACCATCATCACGACCAGAACGGCAAGCACCACCGCGATACCGCGGGCTCTCCCGGACCTGATGAGCCTCAAGGGGATCCTCCGATCGCTCCAGAATGTGTTATCCGACGGGACGGCATGGAGCCGTCCGCAGCAGACTGACTGCAGAACAGTACCAACCCGCCGCTCCGGTGTAAATGCGCCGGGCTTGACTTCCGCCCTTCGCTTCCGGAGTGTGTGTACCGGAGGTGTGGAACGGCATGAGAAGATGGCTCGTAGCGATGAGCCTGCTGGCGGCCTCGGCAGCTCCCGCCCTGGCGCCTTACGCAGCGCTCGAGAGGCCCGTGCCGGTGGGAGAGACAGACGTACTGCTGCAGTACGACGACGGCACCGGCTGGTGGATCACCTGGGGAGGCACCTACAGGGGCACCTGGTTCGACGCGGAGGACTTCATCCCGCCAGGCGTCGGGTTCTGGTGGGCGGAGGACGTCGAGCTCTGGTTCTACCACTGGGTCGAGCTCTATCCATGGGATACATCGTCGTTCTACTCCGAGCTCTGGAACGGCGGCGTGGGTGCTCCGACCACTCTGCTCCACCAGACGTCCATTCAGGCCATGCACTGCTCGCCTTGCTGCTACAGCCCCGAGATCACGCTCGCCACGCAGTTCTGGCTCGTCGTGAACACGGAGATGTCCCAGGGCGGCTGGCCTTCGACGCTCGCCGACAACACACCGAGTGCTCTGGGCGACCACAGCT
>JAFGKQ010000002.1 GCA_016928495.1 Candidatus Fermentibacterales bacterium | reverse complement strand
TGGTCCCTGATAGAGTCGACCCACCGTGGCCTGACCTCCCTCCTCGCGGTCAAGGGCCTCTTCGGAGAGGCGGACAGGCTGCTCGGAATCGCGATCGACGCCTTCTCCGGAGAGAAGGAGCCCAGTCGGGCTCTTCTCGCCAACCTGCTTGCCCAGAGGGGATGGGCAGGCTCGCATTTCAGGCCGATGCACGAGTGCACCAGGATGCTCGAGATGAGCATAGACCTGTTCAGGCAGGCGGGAGACGACAGCGCCCTTGTCTACGGCCTGAGCAACTATGCGGACATCCTCAACGCCAAGGGCGAGGATGCGAAGGCAGCCAGGCTGTACGCCGAGAGTCTGGAGCTCCAGCGGAAGCTGGGAGACCCTCATGGAGTCATGGCGGCTCTGAACAACCTGGGCGTGCTCGCGCAGCGCGGCAGGGACCTCGACAGGGCCGAGACGCTCTACCGGGAGGCCATGGAGATCTGCAGGCAGCAGGACAACCAGCACGGCGTGTCCGTCTGCCTGACCAACCTGGCAGCCGTTTCGAGGAACCGCGGCATGATAGCCGAAGCCGAGGGCCTGCTGGAAGAGGCCCTGGCGATAGAGGAGAGAGTCGGGGACGAGTTCAACCAGTCCCTGGTGAGATGCTACATGGTCGAGCTGCTGATCATCAAGGACAGGCTCGACGACGCGCGCTCCCTCTGCATGAGGTGCCTGAAGTGCTTCGAGGATCTCGGGCATCCATGGGGCGTGGCCCGGACCGAGATACTGCTCTCCCTGATAGCCATTCAGCAGGGCAGGCTCATCGAGGCCGGTACCATCATACTCCAGGCGCTGAGACTCATGTCGGGAAGCAAGTGGCCCCACCTCTACACCGAAGTGATGGCGGTCAGCGCCGAGCTGCTCGCCGAGCTGGGAAGGTCTTCCGAAGCGCGAACCGTCGCAACGGTCGCCGTGTCGTCCGGTCCTCTCCAGCAGTACTTCCGCGACAGGGTGCGCCGGCTGCTCACCAGCCTCCGTCAGCACCTCGAGCTCGACGAGGAGCGCGAGGCAGCCGAGCTGGGCCTCAGCCTGGACAAGGACGGCGCGATCTCCTACGTCTGGGTGGAGCTGGAGACGCTGCTGGGCCGATCCTGATTCTCCGGTCTCACGATCCTGCTGCGGCCGGCAGCACCTGTCCGGCTGCCTCCGATACCGGCGATGAGACATGGCTGCCTCACTCCGGGGCTTGGCCGAAGGGACAGCCAGGCGTATCTTCCCCGCCATCTTCACGCGCAGGCCTTCATGCGAAGGGGAGATGATGGATCCCATAGCACGTGATGCCTACGACGAGCTGGCAGAGCGCTTCGCAAGTGTCGCCGACGACAAGCTCGAGAACGCCTACCTCGACAGGCCCGCCACCCTCTCCCTCCTGCCGGAGGTCCGGGGCAAGGCGGTTCTCGACGCCGGTTGCGGGGCGGGGGCATACAGCGAGGCACTGCTGGGGATGGGAGCGAGCACAGTCGTCGCGTTCGACGTGAGCCCGCGAATGGTCGAGTGCGCCAGGAACAGGCTGGGAAGCAGAGCACAGGTTCGTCTGGCCGACTTCGAGGAGCCTCTGGGCTTCGTCGGCTCCCAGTCCCAGGACCTTGTGGTCTGCGGGCTTGCCCTGAGCTACGCCCGAGACCTGGGCAGGGTCTATGCGGAGTTCTCGCGGGTTCTGAGGCCCGGAGGCTTCCTGGTCGCGTCTCTGGGCCATCCCTGGGCCGAGATGCGATGGAGCCGGAACGAGAGCTACCTCGAGACTGAGATGCTCTGCCTGGAATGGAGAGGGTTCGGCGAGCCGAACACCGCCGTGCGCTGGTTCAGGAGGCCTCTCGCCGCGGTGCTCTCCCCCCTCTTCGAGCAGGGCTTCCTGATGGACAGGCTCATCGAGCCGATCCCTCTCCCGGAAGGCCGGGAGAAGGACCCGGAGACCTACGACAGGCTGTGCAGGATGCCCGGGTTCCTGTGCTTCAGGGCAGTGAAGCCTGACTCCAGCGCTGGGCGATAGCCGGGCTATTCAGCCGGATTCTCCCCGGCTGTCTGATCGGGCTTCTCGACTCGCTCTATCATCACGCTGCAGCGCATGACCAGTGCGGCGATGGCGCTGACCGCCGCGAGCTGCGGGGCGATGATGGCTCCCGCGACGCCGACGGTGAGCGGGATGTCTATCAGGGCGCGTCCCTCCTCGCTCTTGATCACGACGCGCCTGATGTTGCCCTTGCGCACGACCTCCTTGACCTTGTCCACGAGGTCGGCCCCGCTGACCCTGAACTCCTCCGTCCTGATCCTCTCGTTCTTCTCTTCCGTCATGGTGAGCATCCTTTCCGGCTTCCCGCTACGGATGATGGGAGCATAGGAGCCTCCGGTCCACCCCCCGGGCCGAGCCGGCATTGCCGGCACTCCTGCCGTGACGTAAGCTTCACCAGATGCGTCGCCACAGCCAGTCCCGGGAGTCCTCCACCCGGAGAAAGGAATCCCCCATGAGCTACGTATCGAGGGCCGATGAAGGGGTTGTCTCCGTTTCCCAGGCGATACCGGACGAGCGCGCCGCTTTCATCAGGCGCACCTACGCTCACCTTGCCGGGGCCATAGCGGCCTTCGCCGCCCTGGAGGTATGGCTGCTCAGGTCCTCTCTGGGCGACGCGATGCTGCAGTTCATATCCCGGAACCAGTACGGCTGGCTGATGGTCCTTGGCGGGTTCATCCTCATCGGCTGGCTCGCCAGGGGGCTTGCCCACAACGTCGACTCGCAGGGGGCCCAGTACCTGGGTCTGGCCCTGTACACGGTGGCGGAAGCCGTCATCTTCGTTCCCATCCTCTACATCGCCACCAGGTACTCGGCACCGAGCGTGCTGAACAATGCTCTCCTGCTCACGGGCACCATGTTCGCGGGACTGACCTTCGTCGCCTTCACCACCCGCAAGGACTTCTCCTTCCTCAGGGGAACCCTGATGGTCGGCGGCTTCGTGGCCCTGGGGCTGATAGTGGGAGGGACGGCGTTCGGGTTCGACCTGGGCCTGTGGTTCAGCGTGGGGATGGTAGGCCTGGCCAGCGCGGCCATCCTCTACGACACGTCCCGCATAATCCACCACTACCGGCCGGACCAGCACGTCGCAGCCTCTCTGGAGCTGTTCGCTTCGGTAGCGCTGCTGTTCTGGTACATCCTCAGCATCTTCATGCGCCGGAGATAGCAGGACCGGGCCTGGCATGACCGCGGGGAACGGCAGGGCCGCCCAGAGAGGGAACCTCTCCGTGAGGGCCCTTGCCTGCCCGTGCTGCGCCGGTCCCATCGAGCAGCAGGTGCGAACCGGGCAATCCGTTCAGTGCTCCTTCTGCAACACCTCCCTGCGAATCGGCCCGGTGGCCGTCGAGAAGAGGTCCGAGCCGGTCCGTCTCCCCGGTACGAAGTCCCTGGAGATCCAGTCCGCCCTGATCGGCAGGCTTTACAACCTCATCCGCTGCAATCAGGACGGAGTTGCCGCCGGCCTGTTCCGGGAGATCTTCCACGACACCCGAGAGCAGAGCGAGAGGGCCGTCGCCGAGCTCAAGGCAAGCGGGATGGTCACGAGGCTGGGCTTCACCCTGGCCCTGCCCGTGCAGCGCGCCGTTACCCAGCGCTCGTTCCTGAAGTGACAGGCGGGTGCTCCCCTCGGCGCCATGGTCCTCGCCACGGGTCTCGCGCTGGGTCTGACCCTGGTCCTGAGGTCGTCCGGGAGAAGCTTCTACGGGAGCAGGCTCCCGGCACTCGGCGGGGTGATGGCACTTCCGCTCACGCTGTCCATCCTGACCCTGCTCGTTGCCTACCTCAGATCGAGGGGCGGCATCTTCTCGGGAGAGAAGGGAAGGGCGAGGATCCTCACTTCCAGGGTAAGGGCCAGGAACAGCCGCTTCACGGTCTACGATCTCGAGATCGAGCTTACGACCAGGGACGGCGGGACGAGGCCGGTCCGCCTTCAGCGGAAGGCCTGGCAGATGGACACGACGGACTACTCCGGGGGTCTGCTCTACAGCGTGTTCTACAACCCGAAGAAGCCAAGCCAGATGACCTTCTACGACAGGCTGGAGGAGCAGTCGGTGCACGCGGAGGAAGGGGCAGCGGAGGAGCAGCAGGTCCTCTGCCCCAAGTGCGGCTCCGTGATGAGGGTCAGCGGCAGGGACCCTGACTCCTCCGTGTGCGAGTTCTGCGGCTCCGCGTCGGCTCTGGAGTCACCACGGGAGTCCCGCGGCGAAACCGTGGCAGGCAGGCTCCTGCCGGGGTTCGGGTCTCCCGGGCTGCAGGAGGCCGCCATCGGGCAGCTTCGCGACATCGTCATGGAAGGCCGGACGGAGGAAGCGAAGAGGCTCTTCGTGGCGATCTTCGATGCGGACGAGAGCAAGGCCGGACGGGCCGTCGACTTCCTGGCAACCGGCAGGTGGGTAAGAGAGCTGGGTGTCACCGTCTCTCCTCCCACGGACCTTGGCATGAGCGACCTCGAAGCCAGGGACCCGCGTCCCGGTCGGATCGACAGCGGGGTCTCGGTCGCTGCCGCTGCGCTGTTCTTCATGGCAGTCGTCGTCACCGGGGCCCTTGCCATGCCGGGAGCCGAGGAGCTCCGAATCTGGTTCATGGTCATGGCTCCCCTTGCCGTGTTCGGCACGCTCGCCTGGCTGAGCGAGCTGGGAACCTGCGGGGGTGGGCGCGTCCCGGACAGGAGGACTGCCGTCGCCGCGCCCGCCAGGATAACGGGCGTGAAGGTCCGATCGACATCGAAGGACCGCGTCGCTCTCGATCTGGACCTGGAAGTCAGGCCGCACGGCATCCACTCGTTCACCGCACGGTCCGGCCTGCGGGCGAGCTCCGCCCAGGCCTGCA
>JAFGKQ010000145.1 GCA_016928495.1 Candidatus Fermentibacterales bacterium | reverse complement strand
CTTCCTGGAGCGCCTCCTCCTCGAGCTGCTGGCACTCCGGCTGATAGAGCTCCCTGCTCCTGCGTCGCAGCGATGCGAGGGCCTCCCGGGTCCCGTCCAGAAGAGCCAGCTCCCTCTCGCTCTCGAAGCGTTCCTCGAGCCTCCCGAGCATCCGGATGATCACTTCTATCCTGGCCAGGATATCGGAGTTAGACGTGTCGGTTCCTCCATCCACAGCCTCTCGATCTCATTGCCAAGCTCAGAAGGTGTGCGTAGAATGTGGCGGCGTGTCAACCATGACCAGACTGGACGGAGCACACATGGCCCAGACACACAGACTCCTCGTGATCAACCCCGGATCAACCTCGACCAAGATAGCAGTGTTCGAAGAGGCCGAGTCGGTGTGGAGCACGAACATCTTCCACTCCAGTGAGGACCTGGCTCCTTTCGAGAGGATCATCGACCAGTACAGCTTCCGGGAAGAGGTAATCGCAGGAGAGGTGCAGAGGGCCGGCTTCGAGCTCGGCTCCTTCAGCGCCGTTGTGGGCCGGGGCGGGCTGGTCTACCCCATACCGGGAGGGACCTATCTGGTCACCGAGCGCCTGAAAAGAGACCTGCTGGACGAGGTCCAGGGTTCTCACGCCTCGAATCTCGGCGCCCTCATCGCTGACAGGTTTGCCGAGCATGCCGGTTGTCCCGCCTACATCGTCGATCCGGTTGTCGTCGACGAGATGGAGCCTCTGGCAAGGTACTCCGGCAGCCCCGTGATCCAGAGGCGCTCGATCTTCCACGCCCTCAACCAGAAGGCCGCCGCGAGAAGGGCCGCCGAAGACCTGGGGGCATCCTATGACGAGATCAACCTGATCGTCGTGCATCTCGGAGGCGGGATATCCGTCGGGGCCCACTGCCAGGGCAAGGTCATAGACGTCAACAACGCCCTGGACGGCGAGGGGCCCTTCACTCCCGAGCGCTCGGGCGGCCTGCCCTCCGGTGACCTGGCAAGGCTGTGCTTCAGCGGAAGGTACACCCTGGACGAGGTGAAGAAGCTCATCAAGGGCAGGGGAGGCATCGTTGCCTATCTCGGGACCAACGACATGCGCGAGGTGGAGAAGAAGGTCTCGGAGGGCGATGCCCGCTGGGCCGAGGTATACGAGGCGATGGCCTATCAGATCGCCAAGGAGATCGGCTGTCTGGCAGCCGTGCTGGAGGGGAACGTCGATGCCATCGTCCTGACGGGAGGCATAGCCTACGACAGGATGTTCGTGGAGTGGATAAGGAGGAGGGTCGCCTTCATCGCCGATGTCCTCGTCTACCCCGGAGAGATGGAGATGGAAGCGCTCGCGAGAGGCGCTCTGAGGGTGCTCGCGGGCCGGGAGGAGGCCAGGAGCTACGATCCGGCAACGCCCTGAGAGAAGGTGGATGCCAGCAGCCGCGGGACTAGTCCTTCTCGGGGCCCTCACTGCCGCTGCGGTCATATCCGGATGCGCCAGGAGGCCTCCCGCCGCGTCGGACTGGCTGATCATCAGCGCGGGTGACACGATCAGCGTTCACGAGGCAGGAATCGCCTGGACGTCACTCTCCCCGGACGAGAGGCGGGAGTTGCTGTCCGGGAGGAACCCGGTGGGGGACTTCGTCCTGGCTATCGGCCGCAACCGTCTCGTCACGGCTGAGTGCGAGAGGCTGGGCATCACGGTTTCCCCAGCGGTGCTCGCCAGGGCGGCTGCGAGGAACCGGGCCCTGAGGGCTCAGGTCTGTCTCGATCTCATGGAGGCTGCCATCTCAGGAGAGTTCTCGCCTGCCGATCTGGATGCCTTCCGGAGCGTCTCGAACAGCTTCGTGATATGGGCTCACTCACCCGGGGAGACCGGCTCCCGTGTAGTGGACGCTGCCATTATCGAGGCAGAGGACCTGCGAGCGATCCTGGAGCCGGGCGCTGACAGCACGATGATGACGCCGGCGGGCATGCTGCTCCTCGATTCCCTTGTTCCGCGGTATCACCGTGATGCCATGCACATCGAGGACTCCCTCCCGGAGAGGGCCGTCAGGCAGCAGATGGCGTCGAGGCGGCTGGAGGCATTGCTCGCCTCCGAGCTGCGGCTTGCCGGCATCGATTCTCTCGTGCGTGACGCCAGGCCGGCTCTGCATGCGCTACTCTCCGAAGAGGCCGGGAATGCGGATATCCTGGTGAGCTCCGACGCCCTGGGGACCCTCAGGGTACTGGATCTCAGGGTGGAGCACGGAATGCAGGCTGCCATGGAGGAGCTCAGGCATACGGGCAGCACGGATCGACTGGAGGAGCTCCTCAGACGAGCGCTGCTCGATTCCTACCTGTCTATCTGCCTTGCCAGGGACTACCCGGCAGCCTCGGACTCGCTCGACTCCCTTCTGGCGGATGCCAGTGTGATGCTCATCGCAGCCGACTCGCTCTACGCGCTTTGCGTCTCCGGCAGCATAAGCATCACCGAGGCGGACATCCTGAGGTACTTCGAGACGATGCCGGAACCGATCGTCATCCCGGAGACACGGGTCTTCATGCTTGCCCATCTACCGGACTCCGCCGCGCTGGCCGACTACCGTGTGGCCATGGCGGCCGGTCACGGGGATGAATACCTGAGCGCTGCGGGAGGTCCCGCCTCGACCTACCCGATGGTCCCGGGGACCGGCATGACCCTCCCGCTGCTGCGGCAGCAGCTGCCATACGCCTGCTCCGCGATCCTCTTCTCGCTCGGGCCTTCCGATACCTCGGCCTGGCACGGGCCGTACGAGCTGGTCAGTCCGCCGGGTCACCTGATGGCAAGGCTGGTAGAGATCAGGCCTGCACACGAGGCGAGCCTGGAGGAGGCCCGGAGGCAGGTCGAGCTGGGGGTGAGGACGACCAGGGAGGCGGAGAGGTTCACGCGCTGGATGGTCGAGTTGGAGCAGCGGCACGGCCTTCAGGTGAACGACTCTGTTCTGAACGGCCTCCCTGCTGATCCATCCGCCTGGGTGTCAATTCCCTGAACGGGGACACGCACTATTTTCCCTGCCTTCTGCTTCCTCCATGCGAAGACACCGCGAACCACTCTCACCGGCGGGCGGCGCGGGGGCTCCGACGAGTGATCCATGGCCTGTGCTGCGCCCAGCCTCTGAGCTTCCGGAGGTTTCCATGCTCTCTCTTCTCCTCACCGGTCTCCTGGCCTCCACTGGTCCCATCATGCTGGCCGACTCGCTCAACCCATACTACGAGGCCTTCGTCGTCCTCGGCACCGGATCGGTCCTCTACGTTGGAGACGATGGCGTTCTCCGGGTGGTGGAGATCGACCGTCCCATGCAACCGCTCGTCTTCCGGACCGATTGGGATCCGGCAGACTGGGGCTGGCAGCCCTGCGCCGGGATAGGTCTGCTCGAGACCAGCCCCGACGGACGGCACATCGTCTTCACGGAGCAGGTTGCCGTTCCGGACAGCCTCCTGGGTCAGTACGACTATGTCCCGGGACCGGTCCTGGTCGTCGTGGCTGGTGCCGACGGATCGGGCTCGTGTCTGGTCGCGCTCTCCTTCGACGTGGGAGGCGGTCCCGGCTTCGACTTCCTGTCGGACTCCAGGCACATCTACGGTGGACCCCTGCTGGGCTGCGACCCGACTCCCGTGGCCTTTCTCGAGATGTGGAGCGGAAGCGATCAGAGCCGCTACTATCCGGAGGGCTACCTCATCGACATAAGCGATGGAAGCAGGAGTGGCGGGCGCGAGGACTTCATGGGGGACGGCTTCTACTCGAACCCGTGGTCGGATCTCGTGGCTGCGGGCTGCTACCCCCCGAATCTCATTGCGAACGCTGCTACGGCTGAGGTGATGGTGGAGGACACGTCGGCGCGATCCCCGGCGATCATCGAGACATGGGTGCTTCCGGACGCGGGGCTCGCCCGCACCAACGGCAGCCAGGTGCTGAGGTTCGCGGACGGGAGGGTGCTCGTGAACCCGGGGAATCCCATCCTGGTGTACGGACGTCTCTCGGATGGCACTCACGTGTTCAGTCCGGATGAGGGGACGACCGTCCTGAGAGGGATGATCGACTGGAGCGACTTCTCCTTCGAGACTGCCGACACACTGGCTGGCCTTGGCGGAGTGCTCGAGCAGTGGCGCTCGCTGCTCGAGGTCCCCGGCGCCGGCTTCGTCTTCAGGCGGGGAAGCTCGCTCTACTTCTATGCGATGGAGTGAGCGGGAGTGCCGGGAATAGCCGGGTTACCAGCTATCCTGCTGACTAGTGAGACAAGAAAGTCGAATTAGTTCAACTACGTCCCCGGACGTCTGCTCGCCCTGCTCCCAGCCAGCCGGGATGGTGACCGGCACGATCTTCGTCGGAACCTCGCGCAGCCCGTCCGAAGCCTGATGCCGCGTCGGCTCAGTCGAGAACCGTGAGCATCAGGCTCTCGCTTGCCGCTCCGGCCGGCGCAGCAGCCCTCACGAGATAGACGCCGGAAGACCAGCCTGCCGTAGACAGCACGAGATCACCCTGCTCGAGACGGGAGGAGACCACCAGGCGCCCGGCCAGGTCGAAGACCCGGACCTCGGCGCTCGTCATGCCGGTCCACTGGAGCAGAACCTCTCCTCCTGCGGGGCAGGGGTTGGGGCCCGCGGCGAGAGCGCCGACGGGCGGGGTCTGCGACCACTCGCCGTCCTCCACCCCGAGCATGTGCATCGCCGGGATGATCGTCGGGTCGCCGAGCAGGACCATGCCCAGATGCCAACCTATCTCGTCTGTAGTGAAGCCGTTCTCGGCGATGCGATCCCACCAGTCGCGGTAGCCTTCGCCCAGGCACCCTCCCTCGCCGAGCGGCTCGTAGAAGTACTCGAACTGGAGCATGGAGCCGGTCTTGCAGCTTCCCACTGCGGCCAGGCCGTGGGTGTTCACGAAGGTGTAGGTGCCGCCCATATTGTTGGGGGTGATGTACCTGCAGTTGGAGCAGGCGAACAGGTTGAAGAAGTGAGCCGGAGGGTCTATGCTCACGATGTCGCTCCAGTACACGACGGGCCCCGGGCTGAAGTAGTGCGCGGTGGGGCTGGAGTGGACGTAGGGGCTTATCCAGACGTAGTCCGCGGGCAGGCGATCGTCCAGGTAGTCACGG
>JAFGKQ010000010.1 GCA_016928495.1 Candidatus Fermentibacterales bacterium | reverse complement strand
GGATAGGCTTGAAGAAATCGACCGTCCTGAGCAGGACGAGGTGGCCGTAGAGAATCGGGTTGGCCAGTATCAGCCTGACCGACCGGTCGAACAGCACGCTGTCCCTCACCCACTCGGGCTCGTCCCTGAAGGCCGGGAAATCCGCCAGGTCCGCCCTGTTCAGCCGGTCCCCGTAGACCTCTCTGACGGGGCTGTAGAGCAAAGTCGCGCCCTCCATCTCGGACTCGAACATGTCGGTGAAGATCCTCCCGTGGTACTCCCACAGGTTGACCCCGCCCTGGGTCGGCATGAGTCTGGGAGTCCCCGACACGGAGGCGTTTCTGAGCACCCAGGGAGCCAGCAGGCAGCAGACAGTGAGGATCAGAGTGGCGGCGCTCGCCAGCGCCCTTCTCGAGAGCCTTCCCGTCCATAGCAGGAACACCGGGCAGAGCAGGGCGAACGGAAGTGCGACGGGCCTCATGTAGAAGGCTGCCGACCATGCCAGTCCTGCCGCGACCGAGGTGCGCCAGCCCGGCCTCTCGAGAAGCCGCAACGAGAGCAGCACCGAGACGCAGAACAGCAGCGAGAAGAGCGCCTGGGTCGCCGGAATGGCCTCGTAGTAGAGCTCGAAGGGGTTCACGGCCAGCACTGCGCCGGCCAGTAGCAGGCGCCTGCCCGACAGGAAACGGCTGGCCACTCTGTATCCGGCGTAGACGGTCAGGAGCCCCAGAGCGAGCTGAGCGAGCCTGACCGCCATGTAGCTCTTCCCTCCGGCCAGGATGAAGAGGCCAGCCATGAAGAGCGGGTATCCGGGAACCAGGAACATCGTTGGTCGCTCCGGCACGAGGACCCCGTAGAACCCGTTCACCTCCCGATAGAACGAGAAGACACGGTCGTGCAGGCGGCCGTAGCTCTCGGACCTCTCGTCGGGATCCAGCATCTCCCGGGAGAGGACGTAGCCCCTGCCGGAGACGAGGTTCCATGCCAGATCCGCGGTCACGCGCCCCTCGCCGACCATGAACGCCCCGCGGAACACCAGAATCACGACGACCAGGCGCACGAGAACGGCAAGCGGAAGCACTCTTCTAGTGAACAAACGTTTCCTCCAGCCACTCGCCGAACCAGGACGACATCATCAGGTCCAGCTCGCCAGGTTGCCCGGGAGACCAGTCCGCAGACGCGGAGGGGTGCATGGCCAGCTCTACCGTGCCATGCCTCAGTCTGGGAGTCATCCCCTGCAGGTAGGCGCGATCAACCCTGCCAGATCTCCCGAACCCCAGCAGGCTGTCAGGAGTGGTCATGCCGAGTGACCGGGCAGCCCGGGCCAGCCTCTTCCCGAGGGAGTTCAGCAGGATGCCTCCCGGCCGCATCCACCAGTCCGGCAGGATCGCGCATCTCACCCGCTCGATCCGGTACTCCATGGCAAGCGACAGGAACGGGCCCCGGAGGCGCGGCAGATGGTGGGCATGGCGATGGCTGTCCAGGCGGCTCACCTCCAGGCCCAGCCCCAGGAGCCTCTCGATCTGCGCGCCCCACTCCCTTCGGAGGAGCTCGACGTCTCCAGCCCCGGCCGCCCAGGCGAGAGCGGAGCCCGGGAGGTCCGCACCGGTCAGGAAGGGACCCTGAAGGCAATCCAGATGAGCGGCCACGGAGACCCCGGAGCCGGCAACGGCTCGCGCGGCCTCCTCCACGTGGCTGCCGGTCGCAAGGATGCTGGCCCCGTGCATCCTTCCGGCGGCGGCACACCTCTCGATAGCGGAGGTGACCCCCGGCGACAGCCCCGCGTCATCGACGTTGACATGGATCATGCGCACGGGAGCGGTCAGACCCTTCTCATCTTCGCCAGCGTCCTGCGAATCCTGCGGAGACCGAGAGCGGTCCGGAACGTGCTCAGGATGCGTCCGGGATCGAGGTAGAACCTCCAGTAGGCCCGTTTCTTGAGCCTCTCGACCTGCCCCGGCGTGATGTCTCCCAGATCGTAGACGCAGGTCCGGAAGCAATCGAAGTGGCTGTAGTCCATCCTGATGAGGTGCCTGCTCGAGTCCCACAGCCTGGTGTGAGGGAAGGGAGTGGTTATGTCGAAGAGAGCGTCGTCGAAGGGCTCTCTGACGGCGAAGGAGACAGTGCTCCTCATCTCCTCGAGGGTTTCTCCGGGAGCCCCCAGCATGAAGTAGCCCTGCACGCTGATGCCCCTCTTCTTCGCCATTCGAAGCGCTCTCCTGACACCCTCCACCGTGATGCCCTTGTCGTAGATGTCGTCCAGCACCCTCTGAGACGCCGATTCCACGCCGATGTTGATCTTCCTGAGACCGGCGGCGATCATGTGATCCAGGAGATCCTCCTCGAGAAGGTCAGCTCTGACGTTGCAGCACCACTTCATCCCGATATCGGCGGAGATGAGCTCGTCGCAGATGTCGTGAACCCACTGCGAGTCCAGGATGAAGGTGGAATCCTCGAACATGAAGGCATCCAGGCTGTAGCTGGACCTGAGCTGGAGCAGCTCCTCGACTATGCCCTCCGGGCTCCTCTTCCTCATCTTCTGCCCGAATATCTCGGAGATCGTTGGCTGGCAGAACGTGCAGCGGAACGGGCAGCCCCTGGTGCCCATGATCGAGGTCCCGCGAAGAGACGGATCCACCCTGTCCATGGAGTACCAGTGCCTCACGTAGGTCTGCATGTCGAAGATGGATCTGTCGGGAATCGGCAGCGAATCGAGGTCCTCGGTGAGGAGCAGCCCCGGGTTCCGGACCGGCTCTTCACTGCCCTCTGCGTGGTAGCATGCCCCCGGTAGACCGGTCCAGGGCTCCCCCCTCACTACCGCGCTCACGGCTCTCTCCGCCTCTCCCGCGTAGACCATGTCCGCCCCGCTCTGGAGCAGTGTCTCTTCCGGGAGAACGGTTGCGTGCGGCCCGCCGAGTATCAGGGCAGAGCCGGGAGAGCATTCGCGAACCAGCCTGGAGGCCTCGAGCGCGGCCGTGAGCTGCGAGGTCACGACCGAGATGCCGACCAGGTCGGGGCGGTAGTCCCCGAGTCTACTCGCGAGGCCCTCGAACGGCCTGCTGGCGAAGGACATGTCGTAGAGCTCTACATCAGCATCCGAGGAGTCGCGGATCGCCGCGGTGAGGTAGGCGAGGCCCAGAGGGGGTTGACCGGTGGGGTACCTGGTCTCGGGGAACACGAACAGCACGCGGGAGAAGCTCATGCCGCGGCTTCCTTCCTGCGGGTGGCGAGCAGCGTTGCGGCAAGCATGATCAGACAGCCGTCGACCGGCAGCCTGTACCTGACCCCGCCGTGCGCCAGGGCGTGCAGGGCCGCATAGGCCAGGAAGACCACCGCAAGCAGAACAACTGCCGGGTCACGGGCGTTCCGCACAACCTGCCAGACGGCGATCAGGAGGATCGGAACGTAGAGCGCGTAGCCGATGGCCCGGGAAGCGAATCCCCCGGCAGTCGTGCCCGCGGGAGACATGAAGGCCAGGAACCTGTCCAGGCTCAGCCTGGCGAAGTAGACGGGATTGGCTGCAATGAAGCCCAGGGCCCTGCCCTGGATCTGCCGACTCCGCTCTATCTCCCCGGGAGCATCCTCGAAGTCGGGGTACTCGAGCAGGTCCGCCCTGCGCAGAGTGGAAACGCTCTCCCCTGCAGTCCCCAGCCCCTCCATCTCCAGCACTTCCGGGTGGTTCCTCATCCAGAGGTTGAGGGCGCCCTTCGTGGGGAAGAGCAGGGGCTCACCCATCTCGATCCAGTTGCGGATCATCCAGGGGGAGACCGCAACCAGCAGCCCGGCGAGCAGCATGGCCACGGGCAACAGCCTCTT
>JAFGKQ010000144.1 GCA_016928495.1 Candidatus Fermentibacterales bacterium | reverse complement strand
TCTCGATAGTGCCGGCTATGAGATCGAAGGACCTGTGACGCCCCAGCTTCTCCAGGGGAATGCCGAGCCCGACCCAGTCGCGCAGGAAGGCCGCCTCGTGCTCGGCCTCCTTGATGTCTCCCTCGTACTCCGCGAGCTCCAGGGAGAGCTGCCATGCATCACGGACTGCCTCGCGAAGCTCCTCCGAGACGGCCAGGCGCTCCAGCTGGTCCCGCGAGACAAGCGGAGCGGGCCCGGAAGCTGCGGTGGGCTCGTATTCCGAGAGGAACCTGATGACCCGCTCGACCTCACCCAGCTCCTCTTCCAGCGCCGCGGTCTCGCCGGAGGTCACACGGAAGGCCTCCGAAGGAAGCTCTCTCTCTGACAGATCGATGAGCTGGACGAACCCGGTCCTCTCCAGCCGGTCCATGAGCGCGTCGCGGCGCACCGAATGGCACAGGACCTCGATCTTGCACACCCGGTCGAGAGCCAAACCGGACTACCCTTCCCTCGGCGGCTTGCCGGCTGGCCCGGCGCTCTCCGCCGAGATCCTCTCGAGAAGCAGCGTCAGCGCCCTCCTCTCCAGCGTCGCGGCCTTGCCACGCAGGCTCTCGGCGCTATCGCGGGCCCGCTGCTCCAGCTCCTTCTCGATCGCCGCGACCTTATCCCTCACCTCGGCCTCGAGCCTCTTCCTGGAGGAGTGCAGCTTCTTGAGCATCTCCTTCCGGAGAGCCGCCTTCTCGTCGGCAATGGACGCACGTATCCGCTGAGCCTCTCTCTGGGCCTCTTCGACGGTTCTGGCGGCCTGGGCCTCAGCCTTCTCGAGGGCCTCCAGGCGATCTGACATCGTTGCTGCCTTTCAGCTTCCGGGTGTGCCTCTCTGGAGCAACCAGTTGTGGAAACAACCTACCACGACACTTTACATTGGCGATGGAAGAACATGCAGAACAGTATGTTGGCAACTTATCAACAGCCCGGGGCTTTTCTCCACACTTTCCACACTACTGTCCCGAACCGGTATCCTGCCGCATCTTGCAGTTGCCCTCGAAGAAGACTCCCTCTTCTATGATCAGGGACCTGGTGTAGATGTCCCCCTCCAGTCTCGAGCCGCTCTGCAGCTCGAGCTGGCGCTCGGAGCGGACCGTTCCCAGTATGCTGCCGCCCACGATGGCCTGGTCCACTATCACCTCTCCGTTTATCAGGCCATCATTGCCCACCGTGAGGGTGCCGGCCACCTCGACGGTTCCCTCGATCTTCCCGTCCACTCGCAGCCCCCCCTCGACCCGCATGTTCCCGGTGAAGGTGCTTCCCGGCCCGACGATCGAGTTCACCGCCGAGGAGCGTGCTGGTTCGTTCTTCGACATCTGAAAGCTACCCCCTTATTCCTGGCCGGTACTCAGAGAGTCCTGGCTCTCCCCGGGAACGAGGCAGAGGATGTTCTCGACCCTCCGTCTGGCCTCTCTCAGCTCCTCTAGCTCGGCCTCTATCTCCTCCAGCGCGTGCTGGTAGCCCCTGACCGCGGACAGCGAGTCCTCAAGCCGGCCCACTCTCGAAACCAGCTCGGCGGTCCGTCCCTGGTGGGACAGACCCCATACCGTAGCGAGAACTGCAGCCCCGAGGAGTGCCAGGACGAGCAGCACGAGCAAGTAGAACAGCGCGAGCCTCTGACCGCGGACCTCGAGCTGCCTCCCCAGTCCGCCGTGATGAGGGACCAGGATGATCGTGAAGCCTCTCCTGGAGTCTTCCTTCATGGGACCCGCCCGTCAGGCGTCGGAACCCGATTCTACCGCAGTTTCGGGAAGCATGTCAACGAATCCGGCAGCCGGCCGGACTGCCTTCGGCGCCGATCCCGGAGAGGTCAGCCCCGTGCTCCCTTCATCTCCTTCAGCCTGGCCTTGAGCCTTGCCGGGTCGGAGGCAAGTCTCCGTACCGTCTCCGTCAGCTCGGGCACGTTCTGGATGCTGTCCATCAGCTCTGCGAGCTCGGTGTCCTTGCTGACCGTCTCGAGGAGTATCGGCTTTCCTTCCAGGACTTTGAGCAGATCCTCCTTCTCGGGATCGAGTGTCCACCGCAGGAAGATCGCCACCACGCCCGCGTTGTCCCTGTACTTGCGGCGCATCTCGTGGCTGATCTCCTCGGCTTCCGCCTCGGTGACCACGCCGGTGCGCATTCTGATCTGTCTGAACACGTCCGAGGCGGTCCCCACGGCATCGCGTGCGATGTCTACCCGGCTTCCCGCCTTGCTCAGCTCGCGGTTGAAGAGCCACGTGTCCTTCAGTGTGTCGTGGATATGGAGGTCCAGCCTCTTGTCCTCGAACCGGAGGACAGCCTCCTCGATCACCAGGAAGAGCTGCCCATAGCAGCGGAGCAGCCCCACCTGCTCGTAAATGGCCTCCTCACGCCCGAGCCTGTCGAGCAGCCTGTCCGTGATTGTCTCCCTGTAGCTGCGACCGGCCGTGAGCAGCTCGAGCCTGCTCATCGCCCTCCTGCGCCATAGAGGCTTGAAAAGCTGCTTCTCGAGGTTCCTGCAGACTTCCTCGACGCTCAGCACCGGCTTCCCGGCATCGCCCACGGAGACCGCGTGCTCCAGCGCGAGCAGCAGGTTGTCGGCTCCCGTCTCGTTGCCGAGGAACTCCACGACCTCCAGGAAGTTGTCGGTCACGCGGTCTATCTCGTCCGACCTTGCCTCCTGGATCATCAGCAGGCTCACGCAGGCGTTGCCAAGCTGAGAGAAGACCTTCTTCCGCCACTCTCTCGCCGGGCTCTCGCCCGCCACGCCCTTGCCGATGCCCATTCGTGCGGAGACCTTCGAGACGACCGAGGACGAGACGGCTCCGACGTCCTTTTCTAGCTTGAGGAGGATCGAGACCAGGTCTTCCCCCTTCGGCACCGACTCGAGAACCTCGTCCAGCTTCTTCTCGCCGCCCTCGTTGAACACCCCGGGGCTAGTGATGGTGAGACCGGCGCGGGTCATGCCTTCCATCAGCTTGCGGGCCTGCCTGAGCAGGCATCTCTGGAGCCTCCTGTCCGAGGTGATCGACCGGGCCACCTTGGAGGACTCCCTCAGCAGCCGGGACTCCAGCGCACGTATCGCCTTCCAGTTCTCGAATATCTCCGACGGCCAGTCGTCCCCGAGCCTGAGGGAGAACGGCTTCTGCTCCGCAAGCCTGGCCTGCAGCTTCAGCGTGAGGTTCTCCACCAGGAACTGCTCGGCCTGGCGGACCAGCTCGGGCAGGAGGCTGGGCCCTGCGGGAACGCCGGACACGCTCTGGATCGCGCACTCAGAGATCTTGTCCAGTATCAGCGGTATCTTGCCGGGGTCGTCCGCCAAAAGCTCGATGACCAGCGGAAGAACACGCCCGAAGAAGATGCTGCCCGTCCTGAGCTGCCAGGTGGCGACGTTCTCGTCGGCCTCGCGACCGGCGGAGGGAACCAGCTTGCCGAGGAGCTTCTCCCGGACGGCCTCGTCGAACACGTCCACTGCGTCGGGGACCTCTATGAAGGCTGTTACGAACGTCCTCAGGCCCTCGTCCAGGAACGCGAGGAGCTCTCTGTCGCCCTTGCCCTGCCATACGTCCTGCAGGGAGAGCGCGTCGCATATCCGGCGGATGTGGCCGAGTATGACATCGGCCCTCTCCCCTTCGACGCCGGGGATTCGCAGTAGCTCGGAGATCGCAGTGTCCAGGGCCCGGCGGCGGTCCTCGTGGTGGAAGAAGCGCTGCACCAGGTCCAGCTCCGCGCTTCGAAGCCCACTCAGGTTCCCTGCCTTGTTGTACTCGCTGACGGCGGCGGCGAGATATTCGCCGAAGAGCGCCTCCCTGTCCGAGACCTGCTCGATCAGGGGCTCTATGATCCTCTCGAGGAACCTGCCCCTGCGCACGGCGTCCTCGATCTTGCCCACCGCCTCCATGATGGCGGTGAGTCCCGTGCCGTCCTCGTCGGCGAGTATCTCCAGCCATCTCGGGGGCAGCTCGCTCAGCAGCCTGGCGCCCTCCTCCCTGGTGAGCTGGCCGACAAGCCTGGCCAGCAGAAGGGCCTTGGCGAGGAGATCCGTTGCCGGCAGTCCGGGCGCTACCCTCTGCAACATGGTGCATGCCCTGTAGACATCGTCCGGGGCCACGGAGGGCATGGACACGGCCTCTTCCAGCAGCCCTATCGCTTCAGTGGGCTCCTCGAGCCGCATGATCAGACCGAAGACGTTCTCCACGGCTGCCCTGAGCCTCGGGGGAAGCTGCTCCCCCCCCGTTGCAAGGCCCATCAGCCTCGCGATCCTGAGCCACACCTCGACTGGCTGCGCGGGGACATCCTCTCCCAGGCTCTCGATGAAGGACATGGCGCTGGAGACGGCGCCCTCGGAGACGCTGCCCCTGAAGCCCTCCAGAAGCTCCCTGAAAGTCTCCGGGCCGAGCTTGCTTCCGGCGATGGCCGAAGCCAGGGCCACTATC
>JAFGKQ010000009.1 GCA_016928495.1 Candidatus Fermentibacterales bacterium | reverse complement strand
CAGATAAGCCAGAGGCCTATACCGGAGTTGGACCTGACCACACCCGGCCGGGTCGCCGATACGATGCTCCGGTTCCAGTCCATGGGGCTGCCCAGCGTCGGGTTCGTGTCCCCCACGCACTTCCTGCCCCAGATCGTGCAGGCAATCGAGATAGCGGCATCGAAGGGCCTGACTCTCCCTCTTATCCACAACAGCAACGCCTACGATTCGGTCGAAGCAATACGGCTCCTGGACGGCATCTTCGACATCTACCTGCCGGACTTCAAGTACGCCTCGAACGAGGCAGCGCAGAGATACTCCTCCGCCCCGGGCTACGTCGAGAACGCCATCGCTGTGCACAGGGAGATGTTCGGGCAGGTCGGCGAGCTGACCGTCGATGCTTCGGGAGCCGCGGTCCGCGGCGTCCTCGTCAGGCACCTGGTCCTGCCTGCGAACCAGGCGCAGTCGGAGCAGGTGCTGCGGATACTCGTCGAGGACGTCTCACCCCGTATTGCCGTGAGCCTGATGGCGCAGTACCACCCCACCCACAGGGCCGGGGAGTTCCCGCTCATAGCCAGGAGCTTATGGAAGGGGGAGTACGAGCTGGCCGAGGCCGCCCTCGAGGAGCTGGGACTGAGAACTGGCTGGGTCCAGAGCTGGCGCCACTCGCCCCGGAACTACCTGCCCGACTTCGACGACGACGCCCCCTTCAAGGGGACGTAGTTGAAGTAACTTAAGAAACTCGGCCTTTTATTGGGTCATTGTGACATGATCCAGACCTGCCGCGGCGCCTTCAATCCTCACGGGATCATGTGCCAGGGCCTGCCACTCCGCTCCGTGCAGTCCCTCGATCCCCAGCCGGGGTCACAGCCGTGATGAGTGGAGAGTGGAAAATAGTGCGTGTCCCCAATTACAATTACATCTCGGTGGCGAGGACCATGCGGTAGAGCTCGCTGCGGTTCTCCAGCTCCGCATGGGTGCCGATGTCCTCGACGCGGCCCCGGTGCAGGAACACGACCTGGTCGCTCTGCGCGATGGTCGCCAGGCGGTGGCTGACGACCACCACCAGCTCGGCCATCCCCCTGGCACGAAGAGAGCGCCACAGCAGATCCTCGTGCTCCGCGTCCAGGGCGGAGGTGCAGTCGTCGAACAGAACGATCGAGGGACGTCCTGCCAGAGCGCGCGCGATGGCGATCCTTTGGCGCTGCCCTCCGCTGATGCCGCTGCCGCCCTGTCCGAGCTTCGTGTTGCGGCCATCCTCGAGCTCGTCGCCGCCGAGCCCCACCGTCTCCAGGACCTCCTCGACCATGCAGGGAGCCACCGCACGGTCCAGGATCACGTTCTCCTCTATGGAGTCGCTGAACAGCCTGGCCTCCTGGGGAACGTAGCCGAGCTGCGCCAGGTAGGATGACATCTCCAGCTCGTGCATGGGGTGCCCGTTGACCCTCAGGCAGCCCTCCTGGACCGGAAGCTCTCCCGTCAGGAGCCTGAGGAGCGTGCTCTTGCCGCTGCCCACCTCGCCCACCACGGCCACGATCGAGCCGGCGGAGGCCCGGAAGGAGACGTCTTCCAGGCCCTTGCCTCCCTCTTCGAAGCGGAAGCCGACCCTGTCGAACTCGATGGTCGAGACCGAGTCCACGGGCCTGCTGCCTCCCTGGGGAACGGGCTCGGGGAAGTCGAGTATCTCGTTCTCCCTGTCGATGGAGATGAAGGCCTGCCGCGCTGTCACGAACAGGTTGGGTATGTCCATCATCGGCGCCAGGATGAGATCGAGGTACACGTAGAAGGCGTAGAACTCGCCTATGCCGATCCTGCCCCAGAGCACGAAAAGGCCGCCTACGAACATCACTACGACCTTGCCGACCTGGCCGATGACGTTGTAGAGCGAGTGGACGATCATCACGAGCTTCGTGATGTCGAGGTCTATCTGCAGCCTGCGGTTGAGCAGCTCCCTGAGCCTGCCTGCCTGACCCTTCTCGGCCCTGTAGGCCTTCACGATCGCGATGCCCGCGAAGGTGCTGTCCAGGAGGTCGTTGGTCCGGCTGGTCGCCTTCCTGTTCTCCTCGACCGCCTTCCCCAGCCTGCCCTCTATCCTGTAGAACACCAGCAGCATGATAGGCAGAGGGATCATGGCGAGCAGCGTCAGCTCCCAGCTCATGAAGAGCATGACGGCGAAGCAGAACACCAGCCTGGAGCTGGACTCGAGGGCCCTGAAGATCGCGGAGCAGCTGAACCATGCGATCCTGGGGTACTCGACTATGTCATCGGTCAGCCGGGTGGTGAGATCTCCGGGCTTGAACCTGTTGAAGAACCTGTAGTCCTTCCGCAGGAGGCTGTCGAAGACCCTGTCGCGCACCCCCAGCCCTATCTTCGAGTTGAGCCATGCCCTCGCCCCCGGATAGAGCCCGGCCACGAACCTGCCCAGGGCCAGAGCGCCGAGGACGAGCAGCATCCTGTTGAAGGCCGACGGATCCTCCACTCCTCCCAGGATCCCCTCCACGTCGTCCAGGAGGAACTTGAAGACCAGCGGGAAGCCCAGGGCCACGACGCTCGAGATCAGGGTCAGGCCGAGCAGAGCCGCCACATGCAGCTTGTGGGGCTTCCAGAACCGGGCTATCCAGCGAAGGTACCTCATCATCTCTAGTACTCCTGAGATCCGACCAACTGGAGCTTGCAGAGCCCGGTGTAGACACCGTTCCCCGCCAGCAGCTCGGAGTGGTTGCCCGATTCGATGATCTCTCCGTGCTGCACCACCAGGATGCGGTCGGCATGGGTTATCGTGCTCAGCCGATGCGCGACGACGATGGAGGTCCGGTCCCTGGTGAGGAAGGTCGTGGCTCTCTGGATCCGCCGCTCGGTACCGGGATCCACCGAGGAGGTCGCCTCGTCCAGTATGAGTATGTCCGGGTCGTAGAGAACGGCTCTCGCCAGGCTGATCAGCTGCCTCTCACCCATGGACAGGTTGCCGCCCCCCTCGCTTATCTCGCTCTTCAGCCCGTTCGAGAAGTTCGCCAGAAGATAGGTCGCGTCGATGGCCGAGAGAGCACCCAACTGCTCCTTCTCGCTGATCTCGTCGTTGAAGGCGGTCACGTTGTCCGAGAGGGTGCCCGAGAACAGGCTCACGCTCTGCAGGACCAGCCCAAGCCTGGCCCTCCAGACCTCCAGCTCGAACTCCCTGATGTCGTTTCCGTCTATCATGATGCGGCCCTCGGTCGGCTCGTAGAACCTGAGCAGAAGGTTCACGATCGTGGACTTCCCCCCTCCGCTCCTCCCCACGAGAGCAGTGGTGGTTCCCCGGGCCAGCTCGAACGAGACGTCCTTCAGAGCCCATTTCTCGCCGTAGCGGAACCAGACGTTCTCGAACCGGATGCTCTTCCAGTCCCGGGGGAACTCGGACTCGCCCCTCCAGCCATCGGGCGTGGCCGTCTCGGTGTCCAGTATCGTGAAGATCCTGTCTGCCGACGCGAAGGCCCTCTGCACCATGTTGAGGGTCTCCGAGAACTGCATGATCGGAAGGAACAGCCGCCGTGTGAACTCGACGAACAGGATGATGGTCCCGACGCTGATCGCCCCCGTCAGTATGCCGGTCCTCCCCACTGACAGGATCAGCACCACCGCGGCTATCTCGAGCGAGCTGATGAAGCTCCAGAAAGTGTAGTCCACTATCTCGGCCCTGACCTCGCGGTGCAGGAAGAACCTCCCCACGTCGTGCATCTTCCTGGCGGCCATGCGGGTCGCCCTGAAGACCTGGAGCAGGGGAACGGCCCTGACGTACTCCGCCACGAAGCCGGACACCTTCGCGAAGGCGGACCGCACCTCGCCATAGAGCTTCCTCATCAGCTTCAGGAAGAAGAAGGTGAGGACCGCCACCGGCACGATGAGCAGGAGCACGGGAATCGCGATCGTGCTGTTCGTGAGCAGCATTATCGAGGCGGTGCCGACCACCAGGACGAAGCTGTACAGAAGAGCCAGCGAGACCTCGCTGAAGAGCATCCTCACCCTCTCGCTGTCGCTCTCGACTCGCGCCATCAGCTTCCCGGAGGAATGCCTGTCGAAGTAGGCCAGGGAAAGGGTCAGCATGTGCCTGAAGACCTTCTCCTTGAGGTCTCTTACGATGGCGAGCCCGACCCTCGTGGTGATTATCACCTGGATGTAGCCGATGACCATGGCTACCGCGAACACCGCGGCGAACAGACCGGCCAGGAGCATGACGGAGCTGACCGATCCCGAAGGGATGGCGTCGTCTATCATCCTCTTCAGTATGACGGGACCGGCAAGCTGGCCCCCGACGGAGAGCGTAAGCATCCCGGCGCCCAGGAGGAAGACGGAGACGTGGGGGCGCACGAAGGGCCACATCCTCGAGATCAGCGACCTCGTTGAGTAGCGCCTGGCTTCCCTCTCGGCAGTCTCTTCCTCGGCGTCATGGAACCACATGGGAATTCACCCTCGTCGTTTTTCGGGCTCGCGTCCCGTGCTGATCGATCTGTTCTGGGTATCAGCCGGTTCGATCGGGGGGGCAGGCCCGGTCTCAACCGGATCGGCACGAATGATGCGCGGTCCGGGTCAGCTCACTGTAGAGTCTCGGCTGAGATCATGACAGGTTCCTCCATGTCGGTGGCACGTGCATTCTAACCATTGGCATGGATTTGTCAACGAGTCTGTCTGATCATCAGGTCATCGTTGAGCCGCTCGGTAGCCGGCACCGCGCTGACGAGGGTTCCGTCACGGGTTGCCAGGATGGCCCGGGTTCCCGGTGGCACCTTCGCGTGATAGGCAACGAGAGAGCAGAGCAGCGTCAGGTCCTCCGGGCTGCCCATCAGGACCCCGATGGGGCCGGGGACACCCGTCAGCTCGACCACCGTGTGTCCCGGTCCCGCGGTCTCCAGCAACGCGAGGTTGTCCCTGCGGTTCCTTCCGACTATCCCCAGCGCTCCGCCCGGCAGGTCGTAGACCCGGCCATGCTGCAGCAGCCTGCAGTTCTCCACGGTCAGGAGGCCCGGCCTCTCGAGCAGCCTGGCCAGCCTGCTGCTGTAGGCAGGATCGGTCAGGATGCAGCCTCCCGCAGCCTGCCTCGGGGCTATGCCGACCCGTGCGGCGAGCTCCCGCTGTCTCTTCCTGCCCCTTCCGGACAGATCCAGGAGCCTCTCGCGATCCACCAGCCCCTCCATCTCCGGCCTGGTGGGCCTGAGCAGCTTCGCGGAGAGCGGCCTGAGCAGGATGTCCTGATATCCCGAGAGCCTGGCGATCCGATTCAGCGAGCCCCTGTTCTGCGACATCGGGCGCTGACCCAGGACCTCGCCCGTGAAGATGAACGCGGCCCCGCGGCGAAGAGCGAGCTGTCCCAGACGCGAGAACATCAGCGCGTGGCAGTCTATGCAGGGATTGAGGTTCTTGCCGAAGCCCGACGGAGGATCCCTGAGCAGCTCGAGCATCCCCTCGGAGATGTCCTCGCAGTGCCAGGGCGCGCCGAGCTCGAGCGCGGCAGCCCTGCCCCCCTCGGGAGAGAAGAACGGCGATTCGAAGGTCACCAGCTCCACCGACACGCCCTGTTCGGCGAGCAGCGCCGCGGCCAGGATGCCGTCCATGCCACCCGAGCAGGCTCCCAGGGCGGTCACGCCCACGACAGGTGCCTCCCCGGGATGATCCTCCAGTCTCTCGCTCGAGCCAGCTTCTCCAGCCTTCTG
>JAFGKQ010000143.1 GCA_016928495.1 Candidatus Fermentibacterales bacterium | reverse complement strand
CCATAATAGCTTCAGGAGGGCCGAGAGGGCTTGCTCGAGCTCCCCGCTCAGCCCTTCGCCGAAGGCCACCGAAGCCGGCTGAACAGCCAGCATACGCACCCGGCAGCCTTCCGGCAGGCTCGCAATGAGCCTCTCGAGGAACATCGACGGTGACAGGTCATGGGTCGTCAGGCCGCTACGCGAGATCTCGTCCGCGCCCAGTAGCCGCATGGTCCCGGGCGCCTCTCCGAGGTGGACCGCATCCACGATCAGTACCGCACCCGGGGCTTCCCTGGCAATGGGTCCGACCTGGTTCTCGGGGGTCGTGCCGCAGTCCAGCACGATCGTGTTCCGGAGTGCCCGCGCCCCGAGCTCCGCGGCAAGGCGCGGGCCGAAACCGTCGTCGCTGCGCAGCGCGTTCCCGATGCAGGCAATGACCAGCCTGCCCTCCCCGGTTGTCTCGAGGAAACTCAGTAGGTCGGCCGGAAGGCTCACTCAGTCGGCTGTTGTGAGGGTGGTCTCCCTGCGGCACCTGGCGCAGAGGATCTTCACGCGGTCGGACCGCCAGTCGTCCTTCAGGGCCGAGACGATGTTCTCGTCGGCTATCCCCAGCGCCCTCAGCCTGGCCAGGTAGAGCGTGGGGTTGGAGTAGGCAAGCTCGCCGATCCTCTCGGATATCCAGAGCAGATGGTCCTTGCAGGCGATCGGATCCCCGCAGATCTCGCACAGGACGAGCTCCTTCTCGATCGTCTCGTAGGACTGCTTCCTGTCGAAGAACGAGAGCTCCCAGTCGGTCGAGAGCTTTATTCCCTCGTTGTCGGCAATGCACGCGGCCTCGCACTCGCCGCAGAAGATGCAGGTATCGGTGTAGTGGATCATCAGCCGCCTGGGCGGCCCCGCATCGTCCACTACGTCCCTGTGGGCTATGGCCTCCACGGGGCAGATCTCCTCGCAGCCGCAGCACCCGACGCATTTGCTCTCATCGAACTTCGGCTGGCCCCTGAAGTTGGGGTGCGGAACGTGGGCCTCCTTCGGGAAGCGCGAGGTGTAGGGGCCATGCACTACCGCCTTTATCGCCTCAGCGAGCTCTCTGATCTTCGGATACTTCATCTCACCATCCGGCAGGGGCTCCGACGGAGTCGGACAGCCCGGGCTTAGGCCTCACCTTCCTGGTCTTCGGCGTACCTGTCGACCACGGTCCCTTTCCAGAGCTTCACCCCGCCTCTGTGGCTGGCCCGCGCTATCGCGTGAGCCGCGACCGGTGAGGTGAGCGCCACGAACACGATGCATAGCAGAGCTTTGATCCCAGCTCCGTTGATCCCTGTGATCAGGAACGTCCCGAACAGGATGCTGCATGTGCCGAGAGTGACGCACTTGGTCGAGGCCTGGAGCCTGTTGTAGACATCGGGCAGTCTGACAAGGCCCAGGCAACCCGCGAGGTCAAAGAACAGGCCGAAGCCTACGAAAACGAGTCCGACAGTATCAATCATCGAAGCTCCGCCCCTCCAGGTACTTCGCGAAGGCAAGCGCTCCAATAAAGCTCTGGAGAGCCCAGGCGATGGCTATGTCGATGTACCATGATCTCTGAGTAGCTATCGAGACCACGGCACAGATTCCCACGATCAGTACGCCGAGGATGTCGATGGCCATGACGCGGTCCGCAGCCGTGGGCCCTTTCCTTATCCTGAAGAGCACCAGCAACGCCGCCAGCACCAGTATGTAGAGAGCCCGCGTCACGAAACCCGCGAAGGGCATGTCGGGGAAGAAAGGCATCGCCGGCGGCCTGTGGATTATCAGGACGATTACGGCGATCAGGACGATCGCCCCGAGTGTCCACCTTAGCGCCCTCATTCTACCACATCCTCTTCGAATATCTTGAGCAGGAGCGGCTCGAAACGGCCCGCTATCGCCTTCGTGGCCTCCTCCGGGTCAGTCGATCTGACGGCTATCCAGTGGATGTAGAGCGTCCCGCTCTCGGCATCCACGTCCACGGTCATCGTTCCCGGCGTGAGGGTTATCGAGTTCGCGAGGAAGGTGAGCCCGGTCTCGGACCGTAGCTTGCTCCTGATCTTCACGATTCCGGGCCTGATCGGCAGAGCCGGATTGAGAACCCTCATAGCGACATCCAGATTCGCCCTGACTATCTCCCAGAGAAGAAGAGGCAGATAGGCGAACAGGAAGTAGAAGTATCGGGCCGGATGCCGAAGGAGGTGGGGTCTCCTCACGAAGAGATCCCCCGCGGCTGCGGCAACCAGCACGGACACCAGCACGCCGATCACCAGGTGCTGCCAGTCCACTGCCCAGCTGAGAGCAGACCAGACGATCAACGAGACGATGAATAGTACGATTCTGCTTTTCACCTGTCAGACCCCGCCCAGGATTCTGGATGCCAGTTGCGTACCAACAGAGAACGTTCTCGCGGCTTGAGTCAGGAAGAACTCCCGCGCGCCAGGGAGGAGAAGAAGCCCCCCCAGGATGCAGATGAGAGCGAGAAGCCCGAGAGAGAGCTTCATCATGAATGGGACCTCGCGCACTCCGGCCCATTTCTCACGGAGCTCTCCCAGGAAACCGTAGCGCATGATGCGCATGACGTAGGAGAGAGTGAGCATGCTGGCCACCACGGCTATTATCGCGAACCAGTAGTACCCGGCCTGGACCGCCGCAACGATGATGAGCAGCTTGCTCCAGAAGCCCGCGAACGGCGGGATGCCCGCAACGGACATGGACCCGGAGAGCATCGCCGCACTCGTGAGCTTCATCCTTTTGCCCAGGCCCCCCATCTCACGGAGGTCCCTGGTCCCGGTCGCGTACTCCACCGCGCCCGAGCCGAGGAACAGAAGAGACTTGAACACGGAGTGATTGAAGAGATGGAAAAGGGCGGCCATGAAGCCCAGCGGAGTGCCAATGCCGATGCCCAGCATGATGTAGCCGATCTGGCTGATGGAGCTGTAGGCCAGCAGCCTCTTGAGGTCCCATTGCCTCAGCGCCAGCAACACCCCTACGGACATCGACACCACTCCCAGCACCATGAGCAACATCGAGAGCTGCGGGCTGACGCCCAGCACGCTGTAGAACACCCTGCAGATCGCGTAGACCCCAAGCGCCTTGATGAGGACACCCGACAGCATCGCCGATATCGGTGCAGGCGCCGACGGGTGGGCGTCCGGAAGCCATGCATGGAACGGCACGATGGCTGCCTTCAGAGCGAACCCCGTCAACAGCAGCACGCCAGTGACCAGGGCCACCCTGGTGCTGCCCGCTGCCTGCAGCGCAAGAGCCATGTCAGCCATGTTCAGCGTGGACGTGTAGCTGTAGAGCCAGACTATGGCAAGGAGCACGAACAGCGACCCTACGGAGCCCATCACGGCGTACTTGAACGCCGCCTCCAGCTCGTGCTTCTCGGTTCCGAAGGCAACCAGCGCGTAGCTCGCAACGGCAGCTACCTCCAGGAACACGAACAGGTTGAACATGTCGCCCGTGACGATCACGCCGTTCATTCCGGCGACCATGAGAAGGAAAAGGGTGTAGAACTGCCATCTTCCCGAGTACCTCTCCATGTAACTGATGGAGAAGAGGATGACCAGGAAGGCTATCAGCGAGACGGTGAACAGCATGAAGGCCGTGAGCCCGTCGAGGACCATCACGATGCCGAACGGGGCAGGCCAGGCTCCGAGCTTGTAGGTGTGCACGCCGAACAGGCTGAACATCCGCATCGCGATGATGCTGAAAGCTATGAGCCCGCCGGTCACTATCAGCGCCATGCCGTTGGGGATGATCCGGGTCTTCTTCCCCAGAAGCGCTATGGCGAACGCTCCCGCCAGGGGAACGGCCACGAACAGCGGAATGACAGGAGAGGTAGGCATCATCCTCTGAGCTCCCGTATCCTGGCTATGTCATAGGTGCCGTACTTCTCGTAGATCCTCATCGCCAGAGCGACCATGAAAGCCGTGGTGGCGATGCCTATGACTATTGCGGTCAGCACGAGCGCGTGCGGCAGCGGGTCCACCATCGGCTCTATCGAGACGGGCGGTGGCTCGAATATCGGGGCCCTCCCGCCGATCCTGTAGGCAACGAGGATGAAGAAGAGGTTGACCGCGTGCTCGGCCACGATGAGCCCGATGATGATCTTTATGAGGTTACGCTTGGACAGTATGGCGTAGATCCCCACGCAGAACAGAACCAGGCAGAGTACGTAAACGGCCATTACTCCCTCTCCGATCCGGCAACCCTCAGGAAGACGATCGCGATCACGACCGAGAAGAGCCCGGCCCCGACCTTCAGGGAGATCGCTATGTTGCAGAGCGGTATGATGCCAGCGCTGAACAGGTCGAACGGCGTGCCCTTCGGAAGGAAGTTAAAGAAGAACCCCGCCCAGCCGAAGCCGATGATGGCTATTCCGACGAAGAGAAGGGCGCCGATGGCCTCCAGAACGGCCGCGCCGGACTTCGACAGAGTCTTGAACGCGACATCCCCGCCGAAGGCCAGCATCAGGTGGACGAGAGACAGGGCTATCACGACGCCGCCGGCGAACCCTCCCCCGGGGGTCAGGTGGCCGTGCGTCACGACGTAGATCCCGTAGAGCAGGATCAGACCGACCGTCAGACGCGTCACCGTCTTGACGATCAGGGTCATCCCCGGCTGGCGCTCCTTGCTCATCGTCCCGCCCCCTGCTCCGCTTCCTGTGCCCCGTCCTTCTGCTCCCTGCGCCCCGACAGCCTGGTCACCGCAAGCACGCCGACAACGGCCGTGAACAGGACCGTAGCTTCGCCCAGAGTGTCGTAGGCCCTGTAGTCCAGAATGACAGAGGCCACCACGTTGGTCGAGCCGCTCAGCCTCCAGGTCCCGTCTACGTAGCTCCGGGAGACCCTCATCACCGGGTCCCCGAACTCCGGGATGCTCTCGAGCACCGGTATCGCCGCCAGGAAGAGCACGGCGACGAAGCCCAGGGCAATGACGACTCCGAGAGGTCTGCTGTCCATCGGAGAGGAAGGCAGCCCCTGCCGGATGGTGGCCCTGATGAGTATCACCACCGCCATGATCTCCACGACCAACTGCGTGATGGCCACGTCGGGGGCCTTCAGCAAGAGGAAAGCTATGGAGAGGCCCAGCCCTGCTGTGCCTATGGCGATGACTGCAGACAGGAGGTTCTTTGCCTCCACAGCGACCAACGCGCCCATTATCATCAAGCCGAGCAGCACGATTAGAATAAACATCTCTTCTACCTAATCAGGACGAAGAAGAGCACGACCATTCCCACCAGGCACCAGCTCAAGTACCTGGGCAGGATACCATTATGCAGAGCCGCAAGCCCCTGCCCGATCCAGCCTAAGAACCCCGCGAGCACATCGTAGATGTCGAACAGCTTCTTCAATGCAGCACGGTATATGCCCTTCAGCACGCCCGTACCCTGAACGGTTTCGTAGAAGTCCACTCCCGACACGCGCATCTCGGGCATCTTGGAGAGGTCTTCTCCGCCCACGAAGGGCTCGACGAGGCGGCTCTTCCTGAGAGAGCCTGCAAGGTAGATCAGGAAGCCGACGACGATGCCGATGACCAGAAGCAGAGAGGCCAGTCCCGAGCTCCATATGCCCGGCGCCACGACATCCCCGCCGATGCTGGGGAACACGAACAGCCGAAGCGGTACCTGAAGCGCGAAAACGCCGAACACTACGCTGAGAAACGCCAGAACGACTGTCGGCAGCCACATGCTGAAGCCGGTTTCCCTGCGCTTCAGCATCTGCTCCGCGGGCACGTCGGTGCTCGGCTGACCAAGGAAGATCGAGTGGGTCAGCTTCATGAAGCTCGCCAGCGTCAGCGCGCTGCCGAACATGGCAGCCACCAGCCACACCACCCAGAGGTCGCCCCCGCTCTGCCCCGTCTCTATCACGCCCTGGTAGACCAGCCACTTGCTTGCGAATCCGTTGAACGGCGGCACCCCCGAGATCGCGAGCGACGAAATCAGGAAGGTGCTGAAGGTGACCGGCATCACCCTCGCGAAACCTCCCAGCTTCGCCAGGTCGTTCGTCCCCGCCCTCTTCGAGACCGCGCCGGCGGAAAGGAAGAGGCAGGACTTGTAGATCGCGTTGTTCAGCATGTGAAAGAGCCCGCCGGCGATCCCGATCGGGTTGCCTGTGCCGATGCCCAGGATCATGTAGCCCACCTGGCTGACGGCATGGTACCCGAGCAGCCTGCGCATGTCGTGCTGGATGAGGGCCATCATCACCGCAGCTATGATAGTAAAGCTGCCCAACGCCATGAGCACGGTATTCATGCCCGTGGTCATCCTGAAGACCTCGAGCGAGAGCCTGCCCAGGAAGTAGATGCCGAGCAGCTTGTCGAGTGACGCGGGGAGGTAGGCGGTGACCGGTATCGGCGCGTCCTCCGCCGTGTCGGGCACCCAGGTATGAAAGGGCATCGCCCCGGCCTTGGCGAGTGCCCCGGCAGCCAGGCAGAGGTATCCCAGCACGGCCAGGCTCCCGTTGAGCGGCTGGCTCAGCGCATCCATCCTCAGCGAGAGGATGGACATCGGCTCCCCCGGCCCGTTGAGTTGCCAGAGGATGACTATGCCCAGCAGCATCAGGGCATCGGAGCCGCCGATGATGATGAAGGCCTTCTTCGCGGTCGCCGGGGTCCTCTCGTTGCGCCCGAAGGCTATCAGCAGGTAGAGCAGGAGCCCCAGGAAGCCCCAGAAGCAGAGGAAGACCAGCATGTTGTTGGCGAAGACCGCTCCCAGGGACGCTACGAACGTCGCCAGGGTGCAGAGATAGTAGCGGAGCAGGCCCTTTCTTCCTCGCATGTAGCCGATCGAGTAGATCACGACCAGCACGAAGAACAGGGCCACGAACACTCCTACGAACTTCGAGAGAGCGTCGTACCTGAAGAGTTGCGGGTCTTTCAGGAAGTCGAAGCTCATGATCCGAATCCCAGCTCCTTCCTGAGTCTCTCGGTCTTCAACTGCGACAGACGGATGAGGTCCTGGCCGTCGTAGAGCCTTGCCCCATCCACATCCCTGACCGCCATTCTCTCGGTGCAGCAGTAGCAGGGGTCGATCGCGGCCAGGATGATCGTAGCGTCCGAGATCGTCTCACCCACCACCGTCGCCTTGTAGGTCGGCAGGTTCATGAAGGTCGGGGCCCTGACCTTGTGGCGCACCGGCCTGTTTGTTCCATCGGAGCGGACGTAGTGGAAGGTCTCACCACGCGGAGCCTCGATGTGACCGACACCTTCACCCGGAGGCACGTTCTTTATCTTCGCGTCGATCTCACCGCCGGGCAGGTTCAGCAAGCAGGCGCGTATGATCTTCACCGACTCGAGCATCTCGAGCACCCTGACAACGACCTTGTCGAACACGTCGCCGTTCTGGGTCACTATCATGTCCCAGTCCAGCCGGTCGTAGACCGCGTACGGAGAATCCTTCCTGACGTCACGGGCAACGCCGGAGGCCCTGGAGGTGGGCCCGAGCGCGCTGAACTCGATGGACTTCTCCTTCGTGAGGACGCCTACGCCCTTGGTCCTGGCATGAATCACCGGGTCGTCCATAATGGCGTCCCGTAGCATCTCCAGGGTTCCGACAATGGATTCGACCTTGCGGAGAACGTCGGGAATGTCGCTCTCCTTTATGTCCCTCCTGACGCCGCCCGGCTTGAACATCGCGTAGTTGTTCCTGTTGCCGGAGAGTATCTCCATCGCGTCGAGGATCTCCTCGCGGAGCTTCCACACCCACATGTACACCGTGTTGTAACCCAGGAAATGGCCTGCGAGGCCCAGCCAGAGCAGGTGAGAGTGGATCCTCTCGCCCTCCGCTATGATGGTCCTTATGTACTTCGCCCGCTCGGGCACATCCATCGGGAAGATGTCCTCGACAGCCCTGGTGTAGGCGAAGGGATGGCTGGTGCTGCAGATGCCGCAGATGCGCTCGATCACGAAGGTGGACTGGTCGAAGTTCTTGCGCTCCGACAGCTTCTCTATGCCGCGATGGTTGTAGCCGATGCGGACGTCTATGTCTACGACCCGCTCTCCCTCCACGGTGAGCGAGAAGAACTCCGGCTCCTCCTGGAGGGGATGATAGGGTCCGATGGGTACTATGGTCCTGCCCATCACACACCCCTGTCCCGGATGGCGGAGGGGTCCCACTCCTCGTAGTCCTGGCGCAGCGGGTAGACCCCATCGGGCCAGTTGTCGGCAAGCAGCAGGTGGCGCATGTCCGGATGCCCCCGGAACCTCACGCCAAGGATCTCCGCGATCTCCCTCTCGATCCAGTTGTACGCCTCGAGCTTGGCGCCCATGGAGTCTATCTCGGGGTTGTCGCGATCGAGCCTGACCCTGAGCGAGATCATGAGGTTCAGGTCCTCCAGGGTGTGGTGGTAGAGGATCTCGATGCGATCCATCATGTCCATCCCGGACGCGATGTTGAACCTGGCACCCAGGTCCAGGAAGAGATGGCTCGCCATCGGGACTATCGCCTCGGGTCTGATCTCCATGTAGACCCTGTGGGGCGATTTGTCGCAGAAGTCGAGGATCTCTCCCTCGAACTTGGAGCGTATGTCTTTAAGGACTTCCTCGCGCGTCATGTCTTCGAGCCGACCTTTTCTATGAGTTTTACCACCCCGGCTATGATCGCCTCGGGCTTGGGCGGGCACCCGGGGATGTAGACGTCAACGGGGATAATCTGGTCTAGGGGGACGGGGCAGTTGTAGCTGTGGATGAACATGCCCCTCGACAGCGCGCACTCGCCTATGGCGACGACCAGGCACGGTCTGGGCACCTGCTCGTACATCCTCTTCATTCTCTCGACGGACATGCGGTTGCAGGATCCGGTGACGAGAAGGACATCGGCATGCTTGATGCTCCCGGCGAGGAGCATGCCGAACCTCTCGATGTCGAACCTTGGCGTGAGGCAGTCCAGCACCTCTATGTCGCAGTTGTTGCAGCTGCCCGTCGAGAGGTGGAAGACCCACGGGGATTTCAGGAGAGCCTTCAGCTTCATGCTCATCTCGCTAGAGCTCCGCTCCTTTGCGTTCCATCAACATGACTCGCTACAAGCCAAGCACCGCGAGGACGACCGCTATCACCGAGAGTATGGTCACCGGCCCCCAGAAGAACCTGAGGGCCTGGTCGATCCTGACGCGCGGGTTGGTGTTTCTGATCACCGTGATGATCGCGACGAGCACCAGGTACTTGAGCACGGACCAGAGGATGTGGATGCCGGTCAGACGTATGCCGCCCAGGTAGAGGATCACCAGGAAGAACGGCAGCGTGAACAGCAGCATGTTCTTCATGAGCCTGTAGAGCGCGAGGGAGCTCCCGGAGTAATCCACGAGCGGCCCGTGGATGATCTCCGTCTCGGCCTCGGGTATGTCGAAGGGAACCAGAGCGAGCTTGGCCTGAACGCAGAGTATCGCCACGATCAGGGCTATGATGCCCGAAAGGCTGGTCGCGGTTGCTCCCGCGATCTGCTGTGCCACCACTATGTCGCCGAGCCTGAGGATCAGCCCCGCCCTGATCACGGGGACCAGGGCCGCCAGAACGAAGGGAAGCTCGTAGGCCAGCACCAGCTTCATCTCGCGGGACGAGCCCAGGCTGGCCAGCGGGTTCCCGGAAGCGAAACCGCCGACGATTATCGATATTGAGGGAATCGTCAGCAGGTAGATCGCCACGATCCAGTCTCCGAGGAACCCATCGCCGGGCCTGAGGCCGACCACCCAGAGCAGGGCCGACGCCAGGATCACGCTCGAGAGGCCTGCCACCGGGGAGAGCAGGAAGGTGTTCCTCGAGGCTCCCCGTGGGATCAGAGTCTCCTTGCCCATGAGCTTGACTATGTCGATAAGGGGCTGGAGCAATGGCGGCCCGATCCTGTACTGGACCCTTGCGGTAACCTTCCTGTCGACCCAGCTCGCGAACAGCCCCAGGGCGGCGGTCAACAGGAAGCCGTACACCAGGAGGTAGAAAAGGTAGATCATGCTCTATCCCTGTTCCAGTGAGTCGAGTGGACGATCAGGCAGTTGCCCACCAGGAAGGTGTTCTCGTCCAGCTCCATGTCCCCGGGCTCGAGACGGAGCGCCCCGTAGGGGCAGGTGCTGACGCACAGAGGCTCCTCCGGGTGCTCCCTTCTGCCCAGGCAGAAGTCGCAGTTGCTCGCGAGCTGAGGCACCAGCTCGGGGTAGATAGTGCCGTAAGGGCAGGCGTGAGAGCAGGATCTGCAGCTTATGCAGCGCATGGTGTGCCGGACCAGCATCCTGTCCTTGTCTTCCTGCTGCTCGAGCGCGTCCCTGGGACAGGCGTTCACGCAGTGCGGCTCCTCGCAGCGCCGGCAGACCAGGTAGTAGCTGGCCAGCTCCGCAACCGAGATGATCCCGTTGTTCAGGCCGGTCGGGTGGAACGGGTAGCTGCACCTGACCACGCACTCCTTGCACTCCCCCGCGGCGCACACGTCCAGGTCGACGAACAGCCTGTGGTCGGGGCCCGCCAGCGGGGCCATCTCGACCCTGCCGTGGTGGATCTGCTCGGCGCTCGTTGCGGTCTTCGGTCTCAGTTTTGCGTCCATATCAGTCCCAGATCCCAGGGAAGTCCTTGATCTCGGCATAGGTGAAGACCGGCCCGTCCTTGCAGCAGTAGTAGCTCCCGATCCTGCAGTGGCCGCACTTGCCGATACCACACGACATGTTCTTCTCCATCGAGAGGTAGATGTTCTCGTCGGGTATGCCCAGCTCCTGGAACTTGTAGGTCGTGAACTTCATCATGATGGGCGGCCCGCAGGCCACACCGACGGCGTTCCGGGGGTTGAAGTCGATGCCGTCCAGCACGGTGGTCACGACGCCGACCGGGCCGTCCCAGCGGTCCTCGAGGGTGCAGGCGTCCACGCAGAGCACCATGTCCAGGTCCGGTCTGTCGCCCCAGCCCTTGATCTCGTCGGTGTAGAGGAGCTCCTCCGGGCACCTGCAGCCACCCCTGTAGATCAGGCGTGCCAGCCTGTCCCTCATCTCGAAGAGGGAGTACATCAGCGTCCTGAGGGGGGCGAAGCCGACGCCTCCCCCGACCACGAGCACTTCCTTGCCGGCGAAGTCATCCAGGGGATAGCCCCTTCCGAAGGGGCCGCGCAGTCCCACGGTGTCCCCGGGCTCGAGCCTGTGGATCAGCTCCGTCACCTTGCCGACCTTCATGACGGTGACGTCCATGTGCTCCTTCTGGTAGCAGGGAGAGGAAGGGGTGAAGGGAGCCTCTCCGCTTCCGGGGATGGACATCTCGATGAACTGGCCGGGCCTGAACGGCAGGTCCTCCGTCAGCTTCATGCGGATGGTCTTTATGGTCGGCGTCTCGGGGATGACCCTCTGGACCTCGGCCCTGATGGACCTGTACGGATTGTCGGAGATGGGTGAGCTACTCATTCTCTTCAACCAGCTTCCTCAGGACGTCTCTGATATCGATCTTCGCCGGACACGCCGAGATGCACCTCCCGCACCCCGTGCAGGCGTAGATGTCGGCGACCTTCCTGAAGTAGTCGAACTTCTTCTCGAAGCGGTTGCGCAGCCTCATCCAGAGGTGCTCCCTGGGGTTGTCTCCCCCCCCAACCCTGGCGAAGTCCTTTATGAGGCAGGAGTCCCACATCCGGAACCTCGCGAACTCCTCGTCGCCCTTCATCTGCTCGTAGAGCAGGAAGCAGTGGCAGGTGGGGCAGATGGTGTTGCAGGCCCCGCACTCCACGCAGGATTCGGCCTCGTCCTTCCAGACGGCCGACTCGTAGCCCTTCTCGATGATGCCCTGGTAACGGTCCTGCGACGGCACCCCGTGCTCCTCGATGTTCCTCTCGACCTCGCGGATGACCCGAAGCCGCGACTTCTCCTGGGCCGAGGAGAGCTCCTCGCCCGGCTCCTCGAACAGGCCCGCGTGCCTCTCCACTATCTGCTTGCCCTTGTCGGAGCCCACGAAGACGAAGAAGCCGTCGCCCACGGGAGACAGGTTGATGTCGAAGTCCTCCTGAGGGAACGGCTTCAGCCCGAGTGCGAGGCAGAAGCATGTCTCGATGGCCATGGTGCAGTCGGACGAGATGATCAGGTTCTCTGCCCTGCGCTTGATGTAGGAAGGATCGGGGTACTCGTCCTCCTGGCCGAACACGTGGTCCAGGACCTTGAAGCCCTTGAGATCGCAGGCCTTGACGCCTACGATGCAGACGGGCCGGTCCTTCTCGTGAGGGAAGGACCCCCCGGAGAAGCCCTCCGCCACCTTCTCCACTGCCGGGAAGAAGAAGGCCTTCAGCGGCTCGAACGCCCGGACCTCGCCTATGACGACGTCGTCCATGCTTCCCTCGTACCGGCTGTAGAACCGGCTGTCCTTCTTCCGGACCGGCACGAAGACCCGATACTGCCCGCTCAGGTCATCCAGAAGAAGCTTGAGATTAGCCCGAGAAACGTAGCGCATGCCACTCCTGCTGTGATGAGAAGCCCCTGCCGAAACGCTACAAAGTGAGATGGACGCCAGACCTTATTACCCGGCTCACAAGCCGTCAAGCCGGGGCGAGCGTCAGCCCTGCCGGAACAGTCGCGAGGCGCGGATACAGCCCTCTGATCTCCAGTGGATTGCGTCCCGGCACAGGGCAAGGGGCCCCGGGGCGCCGCTGCGCCCCGGGGCCTTCCGGAATCCGCTGTTCACCTAGAAGGAGCTCTTGATGCTGCCCCAGGTGGAAGGGGTGAGTCCCACGCCAAGGTCCACGTCCAGCTCCGCGATGTAGTAGCCGCCCGAGTTGTAGCCCCAGAAGAAGGTGCCCCTCGACTCGGAGTAGGTCAGGCCGAGCGAGTTCCCTACAGCGACGGGGCAGGGGGCGTTGCCCAGGGGCGTGAGGCTGGCGCCGTCGAACTCGTAGAAGTAGAGGTTGTGACCCGGCGCGTTGTAGCAGGTGGTGACCACGCCCAGGTTCGCGCCGAGCGGGAACACCGCCAGGCCGCTCATCTGACCCGGAACGCCGGCCGCAAAGCTGGTCGGGGAGCCACCGGGTTCGAACCTCAGGATCGAGCTGCTGCTGTTGGTCTCCCAGATGTAGGGATCCTCGAAGTCCATGCCGCGGCCGTTGGTCCCGGCAGGATTGCTGATGCTGGACCAGGCCGAGCCGTCCCAGACTGCCATGCTGGACGTAATGAAGTCGTTGACCCATGCCGTCACCCCGGCACCGACCTTCCAGCAGTTCCCGAACGGATAGGGGTTGCCGGTGTAGTTGAGCGACACCTCCGACACATAGGCGCCATCGTCGGGATCGCACATGAAGAGCTTGTTGTCGGTGTTGCTGGTGAAGATGATGACCTCGTCGCCCACGACGTAGTCCAGGCCGAGGATATGAGCGGAGTAGGGCGCCTGGTGTCAACGCCGGTTTCTAGAGTGACGATTTCGCCGGTTTGGGTGTGACACTTTTCTTTCCGGTGTTTCTCCCTTCGTT
>JAFGKQ010000142.1 GCA_016928495.1 Candidatus Fermentibacterales bacterium | reverse complement strand
CCAGCACGCTGGAACCCGATGCCAGGAGGCTCTCACAGAGATGCGAGCCGATGAAGCCGGCCCCCCGGTGACAAGGTAGTCGTAGCTCTCCGGCCCTGAGTCCGGGATGTGCCGGGCTGTGGTCTCCGGCACCGCCTCTCTGTGCTCTCCCGCCATCGGCTTCTGCCTCTCAGGTTGCCAAACGATCAGCGGAAGAAGATGTTAATGGTCGTGTTCATTGGCAATCCAGAGTGCTGCTTCCGGCCACTGGTCATCACAGGCAGGCCCCGTGGCCGGCAGAGGCTCTCCGTGGTATTCTCGGGCAAACCCACCCTCCGGAGGTGCATCTTGAGGTTATTCCTATGGGCTCTCCCGCTCCTTGTCGCGGGCTCGTGCCTTGCTGAGATCAGTTCGGATGTCGTGCAGGGCTATCTCGATCAGATGGGCATCCTCTACGACAGAGTCGAGAACGAGTTCATGATTCTCATGGAGGACGAGCAGGGGGAGCAGTGGCCGGTCATGTACATCGGCGTAGAGCCGGATATCGACGCCTGCTACCTAGCGGTCTTCACTCCCGCCGTCGTTCCGGAGTCGGGCCAGGAGCGCTACGACGCTCTGGAGACGATCATGGAGCTCAACTGGAGCAGTCTCTTCGGGAAGTTCGAGGTCAACCCGGAGACAGGCGAGGTCAGCGTCAGCTACATCTTCAGCACCGAGAACGGCATGGGCTACGAGGCGTTCGAAGCGATACTGGGAGTTCTCTTCGGTACGGTGGACGAGAACATGGAGGTGCTCTCGGCGATCCAGTAGCCGTCCGACCCGATCAGCGGCGTACTCTTCAGGGGGGAACGGATGTTCGGCAAGATCGCGATCTGTTACGGTCGGTCCAGCCAGACTCTGGGCAGGCGGATTTGCGAGATACTCGGCGTTGAGCCCGAGCCGGTGGAGTTCGTCGAGTTCTCCAACGGCAACCTGATGGTCAACTTCCCGGGCGAGACCGTTCGCGAGAAGGACGTGTTCGTCATCCAGTCGGGGGAGAGGTCCTGCTTCCGGGAAAAGCCCAAGGCCTTCCTGCAGGTCTCCGGGGACATCGTCGAGCTGCTGCAGATGATCTACGCCCTCAAGGACAGCGCGGGCCGCATAACTGCGGTGACTCCCTACTTCCCCTACGCCAGGAGCGACAAGAAGGACAAGCCACGGATCGCGATCACCGCCAAGATGATGTTCGACCTTCTCGAGGCTGTCAGAGCCAACAGGATCCTGGCGATGACCCTTCACTGCCCTCAGAGCCAGGGCTTCAGCAACATCCCCGTGGACCAGCTCTACGCCCAGGGCGAGTTCCTCAAGACCATCCTCAAGCTGGAGATGACGAAGCTCGCATTCGTTGCCCCGGATTCCGGCGCGATCATGGCGAGCGACTTCCTCGCGATGCACACAGCTCGTGCCCTGAAGCAGACCGGAAGGCCCTACAGCGTGATCTCCGGCTACGTCAAGAAGGCCAGGGTGGACGATACGGAGACTCCGAGGGTCAGATCCGTAGAGGGCATAGAGGACCTCAGCGGCAGGGCGGTCATCATGCTGGACGACGAGGTGCTCTCGGGCGGCAGCATCATACAGTGCGCCGATGCGGTGAAGAATGCGGGGGCAGAGAGCATCTACGTCTTCATCACCCATGCCGTGCTCTCGGGCAAGGCCGTGGAGAAGATAGAGAACAGCTGCATAGACAGGCTCTTCGTAACCGACACCGTCGAGTTCGACCCGCAGAGGGTCGAGCTCGAGACCGGTACCCGCGTGACGAAGATAGACACCATCAGCGTAGCCCCGATCTTCGCGGAAGCCATCCGCAGGACTCACGAGGGGCTCAGTCTCAGCTCCCTGTTCCTGTCCGGCCAGGACGCACACAACCCGTCGCTGTTCGCGGACTGGGGGACCTGAGCGGCGCCTGGACCCGCATCATTGACTCGGGGATGATCCGCCGCTACATCCCTTCATGGAGGTGATGGGCATGAAGTGGCTTGTTCCGCTGTTGGTCACGTTCGCATGCGGCGTCTCCCACTCGCAATTCATCGAATGGAGCTTCCCGGCTCCCTCGGACCACATCTCGGGCCTCGCGATGGCCGGCTCGACCGAGGACATCCTGGTGGTCGACTCGGTTCTCTACGTCGTCTACAGGATGGATGGCTGGAGCGGCGAGATCCAGGATACGATCCCGCTTCCCTATCTGCCCGAGCCGCCGGTAGGCCTAGCGTGCACAGGTGACAGCCTGTGGTTCGCGCTGGCCGGGACCGCGACGGTCTACGCGATGACGACCTCGGGAGCCTTCCTGGGAATGTGGGACCTCTCCGACAGCGGGCCCCAGAGCATATGCGGGCTGGGTTACCACGATTACTACGACAACGATCTGCTGCTGGCCGACGCGGGGCAGGGCGTGATCTACTGCGCGTCCTACGATGAGGGCTTCGCCGACCTGGACACGCTGCTGGTGCCCCAGGACTGCCCTACGATTCACGACGTCGGAGGCCAGGGCGTGTGCGGCATCCCGGTTGCCTGCGAGGACCCCGCGAGTCCGGTCAGGATATACTGGGACGACCACAACTGGGAGGTCCTGGGCTTCGGTGACTACGAGAGCGCCGTAGGGGTCGAGAGGTTCTGCGGGGACCGCTTCTACTTCAGCGATCCCGACATGGGGCTGATCCACCGCTACTGCGAGAGCATGGGCGGGGCGGGGGAGCCGCCTGCGGAGACAGGGCTGTCGCTCGGGGCCTTCCCCAATCCCTTCGCTGACGAGGTCCTGCTGGAGATCGAGCTCCCCGCCCCCGGGAGGGCTGCTCTCAGAATCTTCGATCTTACTGGAAGGCTCGTCTCGACACTCCTCGACACCACCATGCCGGCAGGGCCGGCGTCGTGCAGCTTCGACGCGGGCTGGCTTCCCGCGGGGGTCTACATCGCAAGGCTCAGAGCGGGGGACGCCTGCTCCAGCCTCAGGCTGATCCTGGTGGAGTAGGGCGGTCCCGGCCTCCCCCAGCCTTCCCGGTCACTGGACAGCCTCACTGGCTGCTTCGATATTCCCGCGTTCGCTTCCCGTTCAGCCCCGGCCATCAGGGCCACCAGTGATTGGGGGTGCCGAATGATCAATCTTCTTTCGTACGGGGGCTCCTGCTTCTAGAGAGCGGAGTCTGCCGCTGGCACCTCCGGCCCGCCCGGATCACGTTAACAGATAGCGGATGCACTGAGCCGAGTGCTCGACCAGCGGCGTGAAGGCTGCTTCGTCTCTCCCGGAGTCTCACATGCACCTGCCCCCGAAAGGGGTGGTCCCGGACAGTCTGCATTCTCGAGAAGAAGGAAGAAGAACGCGATGTCTGAAGAACCGATAGTCCTGAGGCAGTACGAGGACGCCCACGCAGCCGCCGTTGCCCGCATGTGGGAAGAGAGCCGCGACGGCTGGCCTCCGGGATTCCTCGGAGCCACGGAGATGACCGCCCAGAGCGTCTCCCGCGAGGAGAGGCTCTCCGGCAAGCTCTTCACGATGCTCGCCTTCGACGGTGAGCGGGTGGTCGGCTACAACCGGGTGGAGCCCTACGGCGGCGAGAGCGACGCTGCATACGTTGCTCTCCTCAACGTCGTGACCGACATGCACGGACGCAAGATAGGCAAGAGGCTCCTGCTGGACGGGGTCGAGAGAGTCACGCAGGCCGGCTACTACAGGCTGGACCTGCACACCTGGCCCGCCAACATGAAGGCCGTTCCTCTCTACAAGAAGACCGGCTTCTTCTGGGTACCCGAGACGACCGTCTACATGCAGAACTACATGCCCTTCGTGCTCGGAAGGCCTGAGCTCGCGGAGTTCCTCGGTGAGGAGGAGTGGTACTCGGCCCAGGTCCGGGATCTCGGCGTCGAGCCGGACCTGATGAAGGCACCGAGCGGAAGGAAGGTGTTCCGCTACGCCTTCGAGCGCAGGGACGGCGCGAGGCTCGAGGTCGAGTTCGACGCCGAGGGAAGGATGCTCTCGGCCTGGCGCGACCCTGACATATCCGTGTCCATCGAGCGCGAAGCGGAGAAGGTATACTTCGGCGTTCCCGTAAGGGTCGCCGTCAGTTGCAGCACAGGCAGCGCCGGCCGCGACCTGACGCTGGCTCCCGAGCTCGAGGTCGGTGACACCGTGGAGGAGCCGGACGGCGGCATCTCGATGGCCGTGAATCCGAAGCCGCTGGCGGTGCCCTACACCTCTCACGACAGGGCCCCGAGGCTCACCCTCAGCGTTCCCGCGGGGCAGGGCCGCTGGATGGAGCTGGGGCTGGGCTTCAGGGCCGAGGACCTGATCTCGATCGAGACCGCTCCCATCCGGAGGCCCTGCTTCGGGCAGGATCGCCTGGGGCTCCTTATTAGGCGGAACGCCGATGTCTCTAGCGTATCGATCGGGGTGTCCGTCGCCGGAGGCCGGCGGGAGAGCCACGAGTTCGATCTCGCCGGCACCAGGTTCCAGAAGGTGGAGATACCGCTGCCATCGCTCGAGACCGGCCCGACCGAACTCGGCCTGCTGCCCGTCTGTGACGGCACCGAGGGCGTGGAGACCAGGACCGTTCTGGTTGCGGGGGCCTTCTCCGGCGCGGCTTCGTGCCAGGGCCGCAGATACCTGGTCATCACCAGGGGCCTCTACTCCATCGCGGTTGGCCGCCGCGGAGCCAGGGTCAGCCTTCTGGGACCCGGTTACGAAGACGAGCCAATGAGGCTAGCCTCGATTACGGTTCCGGCGGGGCCGCCCTTCTGGAACTCGGATTTCCCCTACCAGACCTACGAGCTATCGCTGGATCCGGACGGAAGCGGCATCTCGGGCAGAACCTCGTGGCCGTCCCGCCCGGGGTGGGAGCACAGGATCTCCTGCCGGTTGCTCGAAGGCGGCATCGTGGAGGCCTGGGCCGAGGTTGCCAACGGTTCCGACAGGGCCGGCAAGGCTCAGTTCTGCTGCAGCTGGTGGTGGAGCCTGTCCCAGCTCCTGAGAGAGACGACCACGATACCGTTCGCGACCGGAACGGTCTCTGCCATGCACGCCTACAACATGTTCCCGGATGGCGACAACGATTTCCCGTCCAGGGTCGCTGACCTCGGTGCTCCATGGCTCGTGGCCTCCGGCCGGGGCAGGTCCGTGCTCGGCTACTTCCCGGACTGGGACTCGATGGCCAACGGCAACCTCGTGTCAGAGGAGCTGGTTCTGGAACCCGCCGGGAGCTTCCGCTCCCCGGTCTTCCGGCTGCTGGCAACGGAGGGAGGCACTGACAGCGCCCTCAGGGCTGCCAGGGCTCTCGGCTGGGACGTCAGCGACAGGGAGATGCTGGTCGGGTTCCCCGAAGTGAGAGGACTCCCCGCAGCGCTGGCAGGCTCTAGCCTCTCCGTGATCAACCATGCCCACGGGCAGAGGAAGATCGATGTGACCACCGGTGGAGAGAAGGCGGGAGAGGGATGCTCGCACGAGGGCTCGGCAGTGGAGGCCGCTCTGGATAACGCCGGCCTCAACATTCTCGAGGTGGCCATGGCCGGGAGGCGGATCGAGCTGCCGGTGTTCGTTGCTTCGGGAGCGGCGGAACCCATGCTGTCGAAGGACGACGACGGCGTGCTCTCGGTCGAGAACGGCGCACTGTCGGTGAAGATGAGGCCCTCCTCCAGGGGGCATGTCTTCAGTGTTGTCGCCGAAGGCTCGGAGTACCTGCACGCCTGCGATCCCGGGCCGGGCGAGTTCGCTTGGGAGAAGCCCTGGTTCGGCGGCATACGGCCCTGGCTGGAAGAGGAACACGAGAGACCCCTGGAGCTGGAGAGGCTGGAGTGCGAGATCTCCGGGATGGAAGGCGCCTTGGGCAGCTTGCCCCTGAAGGGCTGGGAGACCCGCTGGAAGGTGGATGATGAGAGGTTCGGCTCTCTCGTCCTCGTCTGGCGAGTCGGCCTCGCGCCGGGTCTGCCCCTGCTCCACGCCGCCGTGGAAGTGGAGCCCCTGGCGGGAGGCACCCCTCCCCGGGGCTTCGCCATCAGGGCCAACCTGGCGCCCGGAGGCGGCAGGGAAGGCGTTCTGATGACCTGCCAGCGGGACCCCTCGGTCTCGGTCTCACGGGATCACGGAGGGACGTGGCTGATCGCCGGCAACTGGGCGAGGATGACGGGACCCGGAGGCGAGTTCGTCGAGCTGCACAGGCTGGGGAGCTCCCAGATCTGGGTGGAGGACTACGCCAGGGAGGGCTGCCACGTGGGCGTCTGGGAAGCCACCGATGCCTGCAGAACCGTCGAGACGGTCTGGATCTTCGGCTCTGGCTCGACCGCGCAGGACCTCTCCCGGGCCTTCAGTTATGGGGACACATCACTTATCTGCCGCGGCTGACGAGGGCCGTCTTCCGGATAGGGTGTGCTCGTACGGGGGCGACCTGCTTCTGTGGAGGCAGAGATGAGTGTCGTGTGCCCCATGTCCAGGGGGTTGAAGGTGCGGGAGACGACCCTGCCCGCACCCGAAGCCGCTGGGCAGAGCTGGAGGATGTAGTAGCCCTTCTGCTCGCCCCGTTCGGCAAGTGAGGTTCGCTCCGTCGAGCCGGCGTAGATCACCGGGGACGGTAGCCTGCTGCCCCGGAGATCCCTGGTAAGCACCTGCATCCTGTGGACATGGCCGCACAGAACGACCGCCACGTTCCGGGGCAGGGCAGCGCCGGGGATGACGTCCGGGCCTCCCCGGAACACGTAGTCCGAGGGCCCGACCGTGGCACCCTCCACGAGCTGGTGCATGCACAGGAGCCTGATGTCCGCTCCGGCGCTGCCCAGGCCGGTTCGCCCGACCAGGTCGGGGAAGCGGCCCCTCACGTCGCCGTCGAAGTAGGGGAATCCGCCCAGGGCTACCCTCAGGCCTCGCCGATCGAGCAGGACCGTGCGCGGCTCGCTCAGCACCTCGATGCCTTCCATGGGCCACAGCATCGGCAAGGGCATCGAGGACCTCTCGTGATTGCCCGGTACGACCACGAACGGCACTCCTGCCTCGACGACCTTCCGGACCCGGTCCAGGACCATGCCCACCAGCCTTGGCCGCACTCGACTGCGGAAGAACAGGTCGCCGCCATGGACCACCACATCCACCTGTCCGTCCAGGGCAGGGCGCAGTGCCTTGTCGAAGCTCTCGAAGAAGTCCTGTCCGCGCCGCGGACGGACCGACCCCGTCATGCGCCGGGGCATGTCATACCCGAGGTGGGTGTCTGACAGGAAGAGCAGTCTGATGGAGTTATGGGGACACATCACTTATCTCCCCGTCTGTCCGGTCCGGAAGGCATCCCTCGAGCCGGCCAGTGTTGCTCATCGGGCAGTAGACTGTGTCAGCAGAGAGATATGTGTTGTGTCCCCATAACTCCTAGAGATAAGTGTTGTGTCCCCATTATTGCATGCGGAGGAGGCGCTCGAGCCGCTCGGCCGACAGCACTCTTTCCGTTGGCAGGTGGACCTCCGGAGCGGCGCCATCGGTCGAGACCAGCCGGCGGAGCTCGGTCGTGACCAGGCGGAGCCTCTCGTAGGCCGCCCTGTCAGGTATCCGGCGCGCTCCTCCCGGGCCGGGGCCGCCATCCTCAGGCTCGCCGGCATGCCGAAGGGCGTCGCAGCGGATCACCTGTCCTCCACGGAGCACCAGGCATCGCCTGGAGCGGGAAGTGACTCCTCCGGGGGTCCACAGGAGCAGGGAGTCGGAGAGCAGCCTGAACCACCTCGAGCGCCTGACGAGATGAGCGCAGTGCGACACCGCGCCCTCCAGATAGCGCGTGGCCTGGTCGGCAGAAAGAGGGGGCTCCGCAACGGCAACCGAGGCAGGCTCGCACCCTTCGGCGCCCTTTCCTTCCTCGACCTGCCGCGCCTCTTCCCTCTCGGCCAGTTTCTCGATCCAGATCGCGGCGCCCGCTCGGAGCATGGAAGTGATGGACGGCGTGCCGGCCAGCCCGTCGAGTCGCGCGATCCTGAAGCGGTCCAGCGCCTCTTCCAGCGTATCGGCATCGAGCCTGGAGGGCTCGATGGCCATGACGGAGCAGAAGAGGTCCCTGTGCTTCTCGTCAGCGGCCCCCCGATCCAGGAGCTCTCGGACCATGAGCATCGGAGCCAGGCAGTCGCTCGATGGCAGGGGGCCCACGGGGAACCCGGTGGCGCCCTCGCACGAGCAGCGACCGAGGTCGGGTGAGTAGTGCCAGACCTCCCGGCCCCTGTCCCTGAGAAGCGTGTTGTAGGGCGGGTTCAGCGACCTGATCAGCTCGAGCTCCAGAAGTGCCGCCTCCAGGGCCGTCTCGGTCGGTGTGGTTTCGATCAGCCTGGTCTGAGTCACCAGCTCGAGGACCTTCTCGTCTGCTCTCTTGGTCCTGAAGTAGCTGTTGACCCTGGACCTGAGGCTGGTCGCCTTGCCCACGTAGAGCACCTGGCCGGAAGCGCCCAGGAAGCGATAGACCCCCGGGCCGTCCGGGATCGCAAGCCTGTCCTCTCTGGGCATCGGGATGTCCCAGTTCCTGGTTCGGGCTGGCGGGGGTTCCTGCAGAAGCTCGAGCAGGCCCCGGAGACCAGTGATCCCGCGCTCGGAGTCAAGCAGATCCAGCAGGCCGTACCACACGGTCACGGTGGCAAGTGCGTTGGGCAGCGCCCGCTTCAGATCATGGATCCCGTGCCCGAAGTAGCCGGAGATTGCCCTCAGTCCCCTCCTGGGTAGCTCGGGGAGAACCCTTCTCGCTATCTCCCAGGTGCAGATGAACACCGGGCGCATCGCGGTGCCGGTCAGATCGAGCAGTGACTCGACGCAGGGTCGCTCGAACCGGGCGTAGTGGGCGAGCAGGAACGGGCCGCCCGGCACCGGAGGGAGCGATTCCATCGCCTCCCGGAGGGCCCGGGAGACCGCCTTCGGGTCAGCTCCGCCCGTGATGTCCTCCTGCGAGATGCCGGTGAGTCTGAGTATGGCCGTGGCCACCGGCTCGTCCGGGGGCTGGGCCAGAACGAAGCTGACCCCGTCGGACGGCGGCGGTCCGGGTTGGGCCGTCATGGGCAGCCGGACCCATGCGATCTCCAGCAACCTGCTGGTCGCGGGCGCCGGCCCTGTAGTCTGGCAGTCGACCGCAAGCAGGGGCAGCGCCCCCAGGGGGATGTCGCTGGTGCTTCGTTCCCGGGCCATACCGGACACTGCTACACATATGTTTACAAGTCAATGCGCTCCCGGATTACTGACGACGTTGACGATGAGCGGAGTCGGGTGTAGTTGTGATCGGTGCGCTGATGCTCCATTCGATCCCGAGAGGACCACGCATGATGCTTTGCAGTCTTCCGCCCTTCCTCCTGCTCACTGTGGCTCTGCCCGTCTTGTCCGGCGTCGCCGTGGCACAGAGCCCGAGCGCGGACGAGATCGTGGACATGCTGGACAGGCTGTACCGCAGCGAGTCGAGCTACGCCGAGATTTCCATGGAGGTAGTGACGCCCCAGTGGGAGAGAACCCTCTCGCTCCTGGCCTGGAGCGAGGGCATGGACAAGACCTACATCCTGGTGACGGAGCCTCCGCGCGAACGGGGCCTCGCGACGCTCAGGCTGGGTGACGAGATGTGGAACTACCTGCCGAACACCAATAGCGTGATGCGTGTGCCACCCTCCATGATGATGGGCTCCTGGATGGGCTCGGATTTCACCAACGACGACCTTGTCAGAGAGACGTCGTTCCGGGAGGACTACTCCTTCTCGCTGGTCGACTACGATGGGGAAGGCAGCGATGACGGCTACTGCTACCTCGAGATGGTGCCGGGCGAGGACGTCCCGGTCGTCTGGGGAAGAGTGCTCTGCGCCGTGCGCCAGGACGAGCTTCTGCCGGTGTGGATGAGGTACTTCGACGAGCACGGCCGGCTCATGCGCGAGATGAGCTTCAGCGACTACACCGACTTCGGTGGAAGGACCATCCCCGCAGTCACGAGGCTGGTGCCGGCCGACGAGGAGGGGCACCGGACGACCATACGCTACACCCACGTCGAGTTCGACCTCGAGATAGACCCGGACGTGTTCAGCCTGCGGAACCTCAGGTCCGGGGCGGACTGACCGGCTTGATCCTGAAACTGGCACTCAGGAACGTCCTACGGCAGCGACGCAGGACCGTCTTCACCATGCTCACCATGTTCGCCGGGTTCTTCCTCTCGTCCCTCTCGATCGGCTGGCAGGAAGGTGCCTACCTCGACGTGATCGACATGTTCACGCGCAGCAGGACGGGGCACGTGCAGATCCACACCGGGGAGTACGTCGAGAACCCGGCGCTCTACGAGACGATCTACGACTACGAGCTGGTCGCAGGGAAGGTCGAGGCCGTGAGAGGAGTCGAGAGCTGGACCGCGAGGCTCTACGCCGCCGCCCTCGTCCAGGTGGGTGAGCAGAGCAGCGGGGTGAGGGTCGTGGGCTTCGATCCCGCGCGGGAGACGCGGGCGACCGGCTTCGAGAGCATGCTCTCTGACGGCAGGATGCTCTCGGACAGCGCCCGTGGCGAGGTTCTGGTGGGCGACGGGCTCGCCGCTTTCCTCGATGCGGCGGTTGGTGAGGACATGATCCTGCTGTCACAGGCCGCCGATGGCTCGATAGCGAACGAGCGCTGCACGATAGCCGGGATCGTCGACACCGGCGACCCGCAGACCGACAGAGCCTCCTGCTACATGCACCTCGATGATGCCCAGTACGTATTCATGCTCGAGGGACGGGTCCACGAGATCGCAGTCATCGCGGCATCGCTCGGCCGGGTGAGGGATCTTGCCGGGAGGATCGGCGAGGCTCTGGCAGACGACGAGCTGCTGGTGGAGCCCTGGCAGGAGTTCGCGAGCGAGTTCTACCATGCCATGCAGGCAGACCTGCAGGGAATGTGGATCATGGTAGCGGTGATCATGGTGGTGGTCGCCGTGGGCGTTCTCAATACCGTACTGATGTCCGTGCTCGAGAGGCAACGGGAGTACGGAGTGCTCAGGGCCCTGGGGACCAGGCCCGTCTGCATCGTCAGGCTGGTGCTTGCCGAGATAGCGATCATGGCGCTGTTGAGCGTGCTGCTGGCGCTGCCAGCCAGCCTTCTGGGCCTGCACCTGCTCCACGAGATCGGGCTCCGCTTGCCTCAGGCCATGGAGTACGGAGGCATTCAGTTCACGCACGTGAGAGCCATGATCACACCGAGTAGCGTCTACATTCCGTCCATCACGGTCGTGGCCACTGCCATTCTGGTCGGCCTGCTCCCCGCGATGCGCGCGGCCCGCACCCGGCCCGCCTCGGCCATGAGAATGCACTAGGAGCGCTGCGCCATGACGGGGAAGCTGCTGTCACTCGCTCTGCGGAACGTCCTGCGCAACCGCAGGAGGACCATCATCGCCGCTACAGCCATAGGTATCGGTCTAGCAGCTATGGTCTTCACTGACGGCCTGATGATAGGAATGTCGGACAACCTCATAGACTCGGTGACCGATACCTGGCTGGGGGATGCCCAGATACACAGGGAGGGCTTCCTCACGACCTACAGCCCCGAGCTCCTGGTGGACTCGGCCGCAGAGGTGCTCGACAGGCTCGATCGTGATCCACGGGTGGTAGCAAGCGCGCCTCGCGTACTCGCCCAGGGAACGGTCAGCTCCGCCGCCGACCTTCGATCGGTGATTCTGGTGGGGATAGACCCGGAGCGGGAGTCACGGGTCTCCCGGATAGACGATTCCATCGTCGGCGGGGAGTTCCTGCGGGAGGAAGGCGGGGAGGGCATCCTGCTGGGATCGAAGGTCGCAGCGGACCTGGAGGTCGGCCTTGGCGACAGGGTCGTGGTGACCATCTCACAGGTAGAGAGCGGTATCATCTACCAGGACATGATCCGGGTCTCGGGGATCGTGGAGACAGGCACGGCAGCCGTGGACGAGTCCATGTCATTCGTGAGCGCCGGGAAGGCACAGGAGATGCTCGGGCTGCCGGAGGATGGCTTCCAGGAGATCGCCTTCACTCTCTCTGACAGGCGGCTCGCCGAGCAGGCGGACAGCAACTTCTGGGCGGGCTACTCCAGAGGCGGCAACACGGCGCTGGGCTGGCCCGACCTGATGGCGCAACTCGATGCGGTTCTGGCGATGTCCGACTTCTCCACGCTGATCATGGCCGTCATCCTGTTCGGGCTGGTGGCCTTCGGCATAATGAACGCGATCTTCATGTCGATCTACGAACGCATCTTCGAGTTCGGGGTGATGAAGGCGATAGGGACGAGGGCTGGCAGGATAGTTTCCCTTGTGGTTCTGGAGGCCGCATGGCTCGCGATCATCTCCATCGCGCTCGGCTCGCTGGTTGGACTGGCGGCCACCTGGCTCGTTGCCCAGCAGGGCATAGACTACACGGGGATCGAGCTTTCCGGGGCGACGTTCAGAGAGCCTGTCCGCCCGGTGCTCACCCTGCAGCAGTTCATCTTCTATCCTCTCTGGGTGCTGCTCCTGACCGCGCTCGTCGGGCTCTACCCGGCAGTGCACGCGGCCAGGATCAGACCGGCACTGGCAATGAGGAGGAGTCTCTAGGATGACGGGAAGTGAGGGCCTGATCGTTGCCGAGAACGTGAGGAAGACCTACTCCGACGACGGGGTGCCGGTGGAGGCCGTCAGGGGCATCGACATGGTCATCCGCGAGGGAGAGTTCACAGCCATCGTAGGGCCCTCGGGATCGGGCAAGACCACGTTCCTGAACCTCATCGCGGGCCTCGACTCCCTCACGCAGGGCAGGGTCTGGCTGGCCGGCCGTGCCCTGGGAGAGATGAGCGGACGGGAGCTCTCGGATTTCAGAAGGGACAACATCGGCTTCGTGTTCCAGGCCTATAACCTCATCCCGGTGCTGACGGCCGAGGAGAACATCGAGTACATCATGCTCCTCCAGGGAAGACCCAGGGAGGAAAGGCACGCGAGGGTGCTCGAGATACTCGAGATGGTCGGCATGAAAGGCATGGAGAACAGACTGCCCGGCAAGCTCTCTGGAGGTCAGCAGCAGAGGGTCGCCGTTGCCAGGGCCATGGCCGCGAAGCCCGCGATCGTCCTTGCGGACGAGCCCACCGCGAACCTGGACTCCACTACCAGCGGCGAGCTGCTGGACATGATGAGGGATCTCAACCGGACAACGGGGATGACCTTCGTCTTCTCCACCCACGACAGGATAGTGATGGAGCGCGCGAGGAGGATAGTGGTCATGAGGGACGGCATGATCGCGGAGGACAGCAGGCAGCCCGGAGGTCCCCCGCAGTGAAGGGCGTCTGGCGGACAGTAGGATGCGCCATGGCGCTTATCGCATTTGCTGCGTCCGCCTCCGGCTCGGCCCCCTCGTTCTCCGGCTGCTGGAAGAGCTATGCCACTGCGATCTACCTGGAGACGGGAGCCTCCGACAGCCTTCCAGTGATGGGAGCAGTGAGCAACAGCCTGAGGCTCGAGGCCTCGTGGCGTCCCGCCCGATGGTGCAGGCTGTCGGGGGCCTACGCCCTCGCGCCCAGGGTACAGGACCCCGTGCTGTTCGGGGAAGGGGTCATGTCTGCAGGCTTCGCGCCGTTCGGGTACAGGCTGGACGACCTCCGGGCCCAGCTCTATCCGGGGCCGTGTGATACGACCGGGAGCTTCGCGGTGCTTCAGGACCTCGACCGGCTGCAGCTCTCGCTCAGCCCGGATCTGGGTGACGTGTACATCGGCAGACAGGCCATCTCCTGGGGATCTGCCAGAGTGATCAACCCTACCGATTTCATCGCCCCCTGGGCCTTCAACGAGCTGGACACGGAGAAGAGGGCGGGGGTCGACGCGGCCAGGGCCCGCATTCCCCTGGGTGCTCTGTCCGAGCTCGACGTCGGAGCGTTGTTCGGAGAGGACTTCGCTGCGCGGAACAGTGCCTGCTACGCCCGCGGGCGGTTCTACCTCGCCGGGACGGACGTCTCTCTGATCGCGGCCGACTACCGCGAGAACCTCATGATCGGCCTCGACCTGGCCCGGGCCCTGGGTGGCGCATCCGGCTGGCTCGAGGCGGCGTGGGTGGGAGCAGGGGTCTTCTCGGAGGAGAGGCCCGAGGACGAGGACTTCGTAAGGGCAAGCCTCGGGGCCGACTACAGCTGGGGAGGCGAGCTCTACGGGTTTCTCGAGTACCACTACAGCTCCGCCGGGGCAACCGACAGGGCCGACTACCCGGGGCTCGCCCCGAGCGCCGCCTACCAGACCGGAGGGGTCTACCTGCTTGGAAAGCACTACATCTGTCCGGGCATTTCCTGGCAGGCGACGCCCCTCCTGAACGTTGCCGGGCAGTTGCTCCTGAACCCCGCCGACCAGTCGGGATACCTGATGGCGACTGCGGATTACAGCGTGGCACAGAACGTATGGCTCCAGGCGGGGGTGTTCGCCGGCGACGCCCTGAACAGGAGCGACGGCCGGCAGCCGGGCCCCGCCGAGAGAGGCGGGTCGGAACCCGAGTTCGAGTGCTACCCGGACGTCTTCTTCAGCTCGTTCGGCTGGTACTTCTAGGAAACCTCGTTCTCTCGAAGGGGGACATGATGGGGATTCCCGCCTTGGCAGCCCTGCTGCTGGCTCCGCTTGCGCAGACACAGGAGCTTCCCGTGTTCGAGGCCTGGGTGGACACCGACCTGGCCGAAGAGGACCTGGAGGACATCGGCTGCATGTGCGCCCTGTGGTGCGCCATAGGCTGGAGCGTGGACGCCACGTCGTACCTTCCCGCCATCGGCGGCCACTGCTACGAGCCCGGCATGCTCGACGACTCCGACATAGCCACTGCCTGGGTGGAGGGTGTGGACGGCAACGGCGAGGGAGAGAGGATAGACTTCCTCCTCGAGAAATACGAGAGCGGGTTCGACGACGGGGAGCGGCACGTGTACCCCCTGTGGGGCCTGATGCTCCTGAATGGCTACAGGAGAACCGAAGGTACCTGGAACGCCAATGGGCGGGTGGCGAGGGCGCTCGTATCGGTCAACGGCGAGCCGATCTGCATCGTGGAGCTCGCGGACTCCCGGCAACTACAGCATGTCCAGCTTCCGTCCACCGATGTGGGGGACGGCGACGTTGTCTCGTTCGAGATCCTCGAGGTCTTTCCGGGGGATCGCTACGAGGACACCGCCCTGACGGAGCTCATACTGATGGGGGCGCACTGAGCGGCTACTCGCCCTCCATCTTGAGAGCCCTGAACAGCTTCCCGACCATTCCCCTGGCCTCGTGCTCCATGGGGATATCCGACTCGGACAGCAT
>JAFGKQ010000141.1 GCA_016928495.1 Candidatus Fermentibacterales bacterium | reverse complement strand
TCGGCCTCCCCTTCGTCAGCGGCAGCAGCGCACGTTCCAGAGCCGGCCTGTGGGTCTCGACAGTCGCACTCGGCGGCGGGGAGCTGGTCTCGGTTGCGTCATGCGATTCAGCCCTTTCGTTCCTCACGGCCTCACTGCTCGACCCGGACGGCCTCTGATGAACCTGCGCGGACGCATCACCTCGATGGCCCTGCGGCTGCTGCCTGCAGCACTGCTGCCCCCGGCGCTGTCCTCCATTGCCTGCAGGTCCGACGGCAACGACGCATCCGAGGCTGCCGACACGCTCCGGTCCGCCGCACGGGTCACGCAACTGCCCGGTGCCGTATGGACCCTCGAGGGTGACACCCTGGACCCTTCCACGGAGCCGTACGTCCTCCTCTACACATGGATACCGATGCCGGACTATCCCCAGGAGGAGCGCGACCTGATGCAGCTCGACAGCATAAGTGCCCTGGGCGGCGTCCTCGTGGTGCCGGTGCAGCTCGATTCCGTCTCCCGGCACATAGCGCAGTACGGGCTCCAGGCAGCCGGCAGCGACCTGCAGGTATGCCTGGGAGACGGAAGCCTCGCCTGCTTCTTCTTCGACTCGTGTCGCGGCATGCCGGTCGCGCTTCTGGCGCATGGCCCGGACATCAGGGCAGAGACGGGCCATGGCGCAGCCATGAGGCTCGTGCGGTCATGCCCCGCTCTCGACTCGCTCTTCGTGGAGGCCGCCAGGGATACCGTCGCGGCCCAGCCGCAGGATGACCCACTACTTCCTGAGTGACGCCCACCTCTTCCCGGAGCCGCTCGAGCACCCCGGCAGGGAAGCCCTGATCCGCTTCCTCGGGAGTCTGGCGACGGATCGCGAGCCAGGATCTCTCTGGATCCTGGGCGACCTGTTCGACTTCTGGTTCGAGTTCAGGGGCAGGATGCCGGCCGGCTTCGAGAGGGTGCTCCGTTCTCTGCGCGCCCTGACGGACTCCGGCTGGTCCGGCAGCATGATCCCGGGCAACCATGACTTCTGGCTTGACGGCAGGTTCGAGGAATCGACGGGCTTCCATCTGATCGGGGACCCCTTCACCCTGAAGCTCCAGGGAGGCAACGCCCTTCTCGCCCACGGCGACGCTCTCGGCGGGGGCGACTACGGCTACAGGCTCATCCTGCGGCCGCTGCTTCGCGCGAGGCTGTCGGCCAGGCTGTTCGGCGGCCTGCCCGAGGGCGTCGGCAATCGCATCGCCCGCATGGCTTCCGGCACGAGCAAGCGGATCCTGCGCAGGGAGGTCGACAGCATCCCGAAGGGACTCCTGGACTGGGTCTCCGAGACCCTGGACGCCAGAGACGACGTGAGGATAGTCATCACAGGGCACACCCACGTCCCACTGATAACCGGCTTCGAGAGGGGCATCCACATCTCCCTGGGTGACTGGATCTCGCACCGGAGCTTCGCCACGATAGACGATCGGACGGGCGAATTCGGTCTGGTTGCGGATCACGCCCCGTGAGAATCGGACGGGCAAGTCCTATCTGGTCTCGGATCATGCCCCGTCTCGTTGACGACAACTCCGGCTGCTAGAATCTTCCACGCATGGACGACAGAGCCGCCGGGGGCACCCGGCCCACGATCAGCGTAGTGATCCCCTGCTTCAACGAGGCGGAGAGCCTGCCGCAGCTCTGCGGGGAGATCTCTGGCGCCCTGTCCGGGATGACATACGAGATAGTCATCATCGACGACGGAAGCACGGACGGCTCCTGGGAGGCCATCCTGGAGCTCTCGAAAAGGTTCCCGTTGCGGGCAGTCCGTTTCGGGGCCAACCGGGGCAAGGCTGCCGCCCTCTCCGAAGGCTTCTCCAGGTCCAGAGGGCTCTTCGTCGCCACGGTCGATGCGGACCTGCAGGACGACCCGCTGGAGATCCCGGCGATGATCGGGCAGCTCGAGCGAGAGGGACTGGGGCTCGTGAGCGGCTGGAAGAAGAGGAGGCAAGACCCGCCTACCAAGACGATTCCATCGAGGGTCTTCAACTGGGCCGTCCGGCTGACTACCGGACTGCCCCTGCACGACTTCAACTGCGGCCTGAAGGTCTACCGGGGAGAGGTTGCCAGGCAGCTCGACCTGTATGGCGAGATGCACAGGTACACCCCGGTGCTCGTCGCCCAGCAGGGACATCGAGTGGGAGAGAAGGCCGTCAACCACAGGCCACGCCTCCACGGGAAGACGAAGTACGGCGTCTCTCGCTTCTTCAGGGGCTTCGCCGATCTGGCGACCGTTCTCTTCCTGCACAGGTACTCGTTCAGGCCGCTGCACTTCTTCGCCGGCTTCGGCCTGTTCCTCTCCCTGGTCGGGTTCGCGATCTCGGCCTACCTGACGGCCCTCTGGTTCTCCGGCGAGCCCATCGGCAGCCGCCCGCTTCTCCTGCTCGGGGTGCTCCTGATGATCGTCGGCTTCCAGTTCGTGTCCCTCGGCCTCCTGGCCGAGATGCTGCTGAGCTACGCTCCCAGAAGACCCATCGCTATCGTGGAGGAGTGTGATTCCACCCGCTCCGGAGAGGAAGCCGGCAGCGCATGAAGGTGGCCCTGATAGGGCCCTTCCCGCCCTATCGAGGAGGAATAGCCCAGTTCACCGGCATCCTGTCCGACACCCTCGAGAGCCTGGGGCACGACGTCATCCGCATCAGCTACTCGAGGCTCTATCCGGGCATCCTGTTCCCGGGCACCAGCCAGTACGAGCCGGACACCGGGCCTTCGGGGTCACGCGCCGCCCGAATGCTGGACTCCTGCTGGCCACCATCCTGGCTCTCGGTCCGGAAGCTGCTTCGGTCACACCTCCCCGACCGGATCATCCTGAAGTGGTGGCACCCCTTCTTCGCCCCGGCGCTGTCCGGGGCGCTTCCACCGGAGAGCTCCTCGCGCAGCGTGCTGGTCTGCCACAACGTGCTGCCCCACGATCGCTTTCCCGGAGCGGCAGCGCTCTTCAGGAGACTGGCGGCCAAGAGCTCCCTGGTCGTCGTCCACAGCACGGAGGATATGGAGACCGCCCGGGGAGTTGCCCCGGGCGCGGAGCTGCTCAGGCTGTACCATCCCGCTTACGAGCAATACGTCAGGCCCGATGTCTCCGGTCAGAGAGAACGGCAGTCACTGGGCTTCGCTCCTGATGAGAAGGTGATCCTCTTCTTCGGCATGATAAGACCATACAAGGGTCTCTCGGATCTCATCCTGGCGATATCGGGGCTTCCCGGGAACGCAAGGCTGCTCATGGTCGGAGAGAGCTACGGAATGACGGACGAGATCAGGGGTATCCTGCACTCCTCCGGCATGGGGGCTCGCGCGGTGTGGGTCGACAGGTTCGTCGGGGCCGACGAGGTGGCCGGGTTCTTCGAGTCTGCCGATATCGTCGCTCTCCCCTACAGGCACGCCACCCAGAGCGGGGTAGCGCAGATAGCCCTGGCCTTCCGCAAGCCCCTCGTGCTGACGCGCACGGGAGGGCTGCCGGAGCTCGTGGAGGAAGGAGTCACCGGCTTCCTGGCCCGACCGGGCGACCCCGAGGACCTGAGGCGGGCCATCGAGGCGTGTCTCTCCATCGCGACGCATCCGGACACTCCGGAGAGGATCGCGGAGTTCGCGCGCCGGTTCGACTGGGAGATCTACGCCAGGAGCCTTCTCGGGGAGGAGGTCTGAGGCTTGAGGGTCTTCGTGGTGGGCGCCGGAGGCTTCATCGGATCGAAGATCTGCTGCCTGCTCTCGGAAGCCGGGCATGACCTGAAGCGCCACGACTGGGAAGCCATGGGGGACCTGGACCCGGGGCACCTCGGGCTGCCGTTCGATGTGCTCGTGAACGCTGCCGGGAGGCTCGGCGGGCACGGGGCGACCATGGAGGAGCTGAGAGCCTCCAACGTCGGGGTCCCGGAGATCGTTGCGGACGCCTGGGGCTCAGGGCGGGACTTCCACGTCATCCACCTGAGCACGCCGGGTGTGACCGGCCTGGTTCCGGGAGCCGGCGAGAGCCTGCCTCCAGCGCCCTGGGGAGAGTACGAGAGGACAAAGGCAGAAGCGGAAGAGCTGCTCCGTGCGAGAGTTGCCGGGGCAAGGCTGACGATCCTCCGCCCGGACTTCGTCTACGGCCCGGGAGACAGGCACAAGCTGCCTCTCTGGCAGAGGGCGGCAAAGGGCTGGTTTCCGCTGGTCGGCTCCGGCAAGGCGCTGCTCAGGCCGACCTACGTCGATGACGTCTGCAGAGCCGTGCTCGCGGCCCTTCCGGGAGGCAGCCTGCGCGCCGACGTCTACAACATCGGTGGGCCAGACGTGGTGAGCATGAGGCATCTGGTGAGGGAGATAGCCGGCTCGATGGGGACCAGGGTCAGGATGCTGCCGATACCGGCGCCCGCTCTGAGGCTCGCGGCAAGGCTCGGACCCCTTGCCCCCGGCGCCCTCTCGAGAAGCAGGGTCGAGATGTTCGGCAAGAGCCACTACGTGCTTACCGGCAAGGCCTGGCAGGCCGGCTTCAGGGCCTCGACCGGTCTGCGCGAGGGCATAGCTGCGACGACCTCCTGGTACGCCGCGCAGGGCCTGATCCGGCGATGAAGGGGCCGCTCTCGCCATCCGCCGTCAAGCGCGCCGCAGGCATCGTGGTGGCGGCGCTGTTCATCCTCGCAGCGGCGGTGGTCCTTCTCAGCAGGGGCAGCGCCTGGCTTGCCGAGATCCGCGCCACCGAATGGCGCGTCGACCTGTTGCCGTTGCTCCTCTCGATCCTGCTTCTCGCGCTCTCCTACCTTCTCACGCCCCAGGGCTGGGTCTGGCTCTGCAGGGCAATGAGCTGCGATGCCTCCCGGAGAGAGCTCCGGTCGGCATGGTTCGTCAGTCAGCTCGGCCGCTACGTGCCGGGCAAGGTCTGGCTTCTCGCCGGCAGAGCAGGCTACCTCCGGTCCAGGGGGATGAGCATGAAGAGGGCTGCCTTCACGACCGGCATGGAGATGCTCCTGACGATGGCATCGGTCGGACTCGTCGTCTTTGCGTCGGTATGGTGGGTGGAGGCCGGCCGCATCTCCAGTCATGTCAGGACCCTGTCCGTGGTCTCGGCAGCGCTGTTCCTGGTGCTTCCTCTGCTCTCTCCGGTCCAGAAGCTGCTGCTGTCGCGGAGGGCGAGAGGCGGGAGCGACGCGCGGGCAGTAGTTCCCACCGCTACGATCGCAAGGGCGGTGCTTCTGTACAGCGGTCTCTGGGCGGCGAGAGGGGCCTCGCTGTTCTTCTGGCTGATAGCGTTCCGGCTGGAGGGCGTGGAGCCCGCGATGGTCTTCCTGGCGACCCCGCTGGCCTGGCTGGCAGGCTACGTCGCCTTCCTCATACCGGGAGGAATCGGAGTCAGGGAAGGAGTACTGGCGTCCCTGATCTCCGTGACGCAGGGCCGAGGGCCTCTCCTGCTGCTGCTCTTCGGCCAGAGGGTTGTGCTCGGCCTCATCGAGCTTGTCACGGCGGTTGCCTTTGCCCGCCACATGAGACATCTGTTCGGGAGCGCCGGCAGGCGCAACCCTCAGTCAGGACCGACGGATCCTGCCCGGAGAAGAGAGCCATGACGGGGAGAGCAGGCAGGGGCTTCGCGGCGGCGGTGCTGGTGTTCCTGATCGCGACCTTCCTGGTCTACGACAGGTCCATACTGGCACGGGGACTGCCCGGCGGCCCGATGAGCGATACGGAGCACCAGGGCTACCCTTTCCTCGGGCTGGCCTCAACGATGATCTCGCAGGGCCAGTTCCCGCACTGGAACCCCATGGTCTTCTGCGGGACTCCCTTCTATTCGTCGTTCTCCGTTCCGCTCTTCTACTTCCCTAGAGGGCTGCTCCTGCTGCTGGGAGGCGTCGAGGCCTTCGCGAGGCTGAGCTTCCCGCTCCACATGCTTCTCGGGGGCGTTTTCGCCTATCTCTTCCTTCGAAGGATCGGGCTGGGCGTACACGGGAGCCTTTTCGGAGGCTTCGCCTTCTGCTCGGGAGCCTGGGCGAACACGCTATTCTACGCGGGTCACGGGAGCAAAGTAGTGTGCTGGAGCTATCTGCCACTGCTGCTCTATGCGGTCGAAGGCTGGCTCTCGCCGGGCGCGGAGCCCGATGCACAACGCCCCGGCGCACTCGAGCGTGCCCGCTTTCTCGCGATAGGCGGCCTGGCCCTGGGTGCGCAGGCGCTCGCCAGTCACCCCCAGGTCATGATGTACAGCTTCGGCGCTGCGATCGCATGGGGAGCCTGCAGATCCCTAGTCGGGCGGGCCGCCGGGCGGCTTCGATCGCTGTCCTCCGCAGCGGTGGGACTCGCAGTGATACTCGCCCTCGGAATCGGGACGGGCGCCGTCCAGTTGCTTCCGGGCATGCACTTCTCCGCCAGCTCGACCCGGGGCGAGGGCCTCGATCTCTCGACATCGGCGAGCTACTCTCTACCGCCCGAGGAGAGCCTGACCATGGTGCTGCCCCACCTGTTCGGCTACAGGCACGGCTTCCCCGACAGCGCCATCTCGGGCGTTCCCCTCTACTGGGGAAGGCTGGGGCTTCGCCTCAGCAGCGAGTTCCTGGGCCTGAGCGTCTTCCTTCTAGCCATCGCCGGATCGCTCTCGGGCCGCAGGCGCCTGAGCCTGCCCATGCTCCTGGTGGGTCTTGCGGGGCTGCTGATCGCCTGGGGCGGCTACACCCCTATCTACGGCCTGCTCTACAGGATCGTGCCCTTCTTCAGGAAGCTGCGGGCTCCCCATATCGCCATGCTGCTGCCGTCCTCGGTGCTGCCGCTGCTTGCGGGCGTGGGCCTCGACTCTGTCCTCCAGCAGAGCGACGCCGCTCTGAAGCGATCCAGGCTGCTGCTCCGGATCGTTGCAGGGCTCAGTGCTCTTCTCCTCCTGGCCGGTCTGCTCGCCGGACCCATCGTGTCCTCCGCTCAGCAGGGCTGGTGGGAGAGGATGGGGGCGGCGGGCTCGCAGGTCGGGGCGGTGGTCAGGGCCAGGGTCGACATGGCGAGAACCGACCTCTACAGAGCGGCGCTGGTGGGTCTCGCCGTCGTGTTCCTGCTCCTGATCCCGAGAGCCCGGTTCAGGGGCTGGAGGACCGCCCTGCTGGCTGGCTTGCTGCTGGTTGCCGGATGGGAGCTCATCCCGCTCGACAGGGATTTCCAGTACTACCTGCCCTACGACACGGTCGAGGAGGCATACGGCGGAAGCCGGGCGCCTTCCGGCGCGGACGGCGTCACCAGGGTCTATCCGGGAGAGAACAGGCTCATGCTCCATGGCGTCGCTTCCGTAGTGGGCTACCATGCCGCCAAGCTCGAGGTGACTGACGAGATGCTTGCAGCTCTCCAGACGGCCAGGGACGACATCTCCGCGGTGCTTCTCATCAGGCAGACCGCCGCCGACTACTTCCAGGCGGACAATCGGCTAGTGCCCTACGGGGAGGTCAGGGAGATGATCCTCTCGCAGGTCGCGGCCTCGGCGGACTCCGCCTCCCGGGCGGCAGACTCGGCCATGGTCGCCTCCGCGATACCTCCAGGGCCGCTCCCACGCTTCTTCCTCGCCGCCTCATGGTCCGTGTGCGACATCCCCGACATGAGAACCGCCATGGCTCAGGGGCTGGATCCTCTCGGGCACACGCTCCTCGAGACCGAGCCAGCCGGTCTGCCCGACTCCACCGGCTCGGGAGGCAGTATCGAGCTTATCTCGGACGAGCCGGCCAGGATAGTGCTCCGGGTGACAAGAGACAGGCCCGGGCTCCTGGTGGTGGCCGACACCTGGTACGACAGGTGGAGGGCTTCGGTGGACGGGGCGCCGACTCCGGTGCTCAGGGCCAACCACTGGCAACGGGCCCTGGCGCTTCCGGCATGCCCCGACGGCGCCGTGGTGGAGATGTGGTATGACGGCAGCCTCGTCACCGGGGGCCTCCTCATCACGCTCCTGACCATGCTCGCCTCGGGCCTTCTCGTCCTGCTCTCGCTGCTGAGGTCGAGAAAGGGGACCCGCGCGGCCCTGACCGGAGCGGAGGACCCTCGATGAGCGCCGGGAAGCATGGCCTGGGCGGGATCCGCCAGATCGCCCGGCTGGCCCGCAGCGTGCTTGGGGCGAGGCTGGCCAGGTGGGGGTTGTCACCGCCGCCGAGGCCGATAAACGTCACCTTCTCGGTTACGACGCGCTGCCAGTCCAGATGCAGGACCTGCCTGATATGGAAGCACCCTCCGCGCCCGGAGCTTTCGATTGCCGAGATAGAGGGCCTGCTCGGCTCGATCGGCTGGACCTACTTCTTCAACATCTCCGGGGGTGAGCCCTACCTCAGAGACGATCTACCGGACATTGTCGGCGCAGCGTGCAGGATCCTCGATCCGGCCGTCATCCACATACCCACCAATGCCCTGATGCCCCGGCGGATCGGTGAGCTGACGCAGAGGTGCCTGGAGCAGATGTCGCGATGCGGCAGCGGAGCCACGCTCACGGTGAAGCCTTCCTTCGACGGTGTGGGGAGCCTCCATGACGAGATCAGGGGAGTGCCGGGCAACTTCGAGAAGCTCTGCGAGACCATGGACGTCCTGCTCGGGCTTGCGAAGCTGAGCACGTCTCTCCAGGTCGGCCTCGGGACGGTGGTCTCCACGCTCAACATAGACAGGCTCCAGGAGATAATAGACTACGCCGCTTCCAGATGGAACGTGAGCACCTACATCAACGAGATCGCGGAGGAGAGGAGCGAGTTCCACAACACGGGCACGGGCATCACTCCATCGGGCCCGGACTACAGGGGGGTGATGGAGATCTTCAAGAGCTCGGTCAGGTCGGAGCTGCGGGGGATGGGCCTTCTCTCCCGGCTGACGACCGCCATGAGGATCGTCTACTACGACCTGGCCCCCAGGATAGTGAGCGAGGGCAGCCAGGCGATACCCTGCTACGCGGGCCTGCTGAACGTCCACATCAACTCGGACGGAGACATCTGGCCCTGTGCGGTGCTCGGCTACGAGGGCAGCATGGGGACCGTCGGCAGGGACGGCAGCTTCGGGGAGATATGGCGCTCCCTCCAGGCAAGGGACCGCAGGCGCTCCATCAGGAGGGGTGAGTGCGCCTGCCCTCTGGCCAACCAGGCCTACTCGAACATCCTGATGAGCCCCCTGAGCCTTGCCCGCGCACTGATGATCGCCGTCCTGGGAAGATAGCCACCTACTCGACCAGGAGATCCCCCTGCCTGAGGATCGTCAGCCGGCCATCCGGTGACGGTCTCACCATCGTGCTCGGCATCCTGTAGGGAAGAAGACCGCCATCGAGTACCTCGTCGCATGCCTCCAGGATGCCCGCCGGCACTTCCGCCAGGGACCTCGGTGAAGGCCCGCCCGAGAGGTTCGCGCTGGTGCTGATGAGAGGGGAACCGGAGGCGCGGAGCAGCATCCGGGAGACGCGGTCCGCCGGAACCCTCACTGCTACCGTGCCATCCCCGGCGACCAGCCACTCCGGACAGCGCGGAGAGGCCGGGATCACCAGCGTCAGCGGGCCGGGCCAGTAGCGATCTGCGAGCCGCCTTGCCGGGAGATCGCTCTCCAGGGCCAGCGAGAGCGCGCCGGAGGTCGAATCGGAGAGCAGAATCATCGGACGGCGAACGCCATCCCTGACAGGGTAGCCCTTGATCCGCAGAACCCTCTCGTAACACTCCCTCGAATCTGCTCGCGCGCACATCCCGTACACGGTGTCGGACGGGTAGACCACCACACCGAGCTCCCGGAGCCTCTTCCCCGCACGCGACACCGTGGCCTCCGTGAGCCCTCCGGGGAGGCCGTGTGCTACGGCGTCCGTAGAGACTCCAGTCTCTCCAGCAGCGCCCCGTCCTCGAGCGCCAGTATCTCTGCGGCCAGGTAGGCGGCGTTCTTCGCGCCGTGCCGACCGATGGCGACAGTCGCCACGGGTATGCCTCCCGGCATCTGGACGGTGGAGAGCAGCGAGTCGAGCCCACCGAGCGGACCTGCTCCGAGCGGGACCCCTATCACCGGCAGGGTGGTGCGCGAGGCTATCGCTCCCGCCAGATGCGCGGCAAGACCCGCGCCGGCGATTATGACGCGTATGCCCCGGGCCCTTGCCCCCGAAGCGTGAGACGCGAGCTTCTCGGGATTCCGGTGGGCGGACATGACGAGCGTCTCGCTCGGGATCCCGAGGGAGTCGAGGACCTCCGAGCAGGCACTCATCGTTTCCATGTCGCTCTCGCTGCCCATGACGACACTGACCAGAGGCTTCACTGGGTCCTCCCTATGTCCTTGCGGAAGATCATGCCTTCGAACCCGATCCGGCCGACTCCACCATACGCGGTCTCCAGAGCCTCCTCGAGAGTCTCCCCCAGTCCCGTTACACAGAGGACCCGGCCGCCGGCAGTGACGAGCCTCTGATGCTCGTCCAGAGCCGTTCCGGCGTGGAACACCAGAAGGTCCGGGTCCGAGAGGTCATCCAGCCCGCTTATCTCGAATCCCTTCCCGTAGCTCCCGGGATAACCGCGGGAGGCGACGACGATGCAGGCAGAGCACTGCCCGGCGCGGACTACCCCGCTCTCCTCCAGCGGCTCCCCCCTGGCGGCGCGGTAGCAGGCCTCGAGGAACTCCCCTCCGTCAGCCAGAGGCAGGACAGCCTGGGTCTCGGGATCTCCGAGCCTCACGTTGAACTCCAGAACGCTGGGCACTGCGTCGGCATCCACGATGAGGCCCGCATAGAGGGCTCCCCTGTAGTCGATGCCGCGCCCCTCGAGCACCTCCAGCACAGGGAGGAAGACGGTCTCCAGGACCATCAGCGAGAAGCCGGCGGGCAGCCCTGGCGGAGGGCTCACAGCTCCCATGCCGCCGGTGTTCGGACCGGTGTCACCGTCTCCGACCCTCTTGTGGTCCCTGCTGGGCGGCATGACGATGGCGGAGGTGCCAGAGCACAGGGCGATCACGCTCACCTCGCGCCCGGGCAGCCTGCGCTCCACGATGAACCTCCTGCCGCAGTCGCCGAGCGCGCCGCTCTCGAGCCGCTGGAGGATCTCGAGTGCCTCGTCGCGCGTCGCGGGAAGGAACACGCCCTTGCCGGCTGCCAGCCCATCGGCCTTTATTACCCAGTCCGCCGCCCTGCTGCCGATGAAGGACATGGCCTCGCCGGAGCTCTCGAAGATCCTGCCCTCCGCGCACCGGACGCCAGCCTCGCGCATCAGCAGCTTGGCGAACCACTTGCTTCCCTCCAGGGCGGCGCCGCTCGAGCCCGGACCGAGGCAGGTGACCCCGTTAGCGGCCATCTCGTCGGCGATTCCGGCTACCAGAGGGGCCTCCGGGCCGACGACAACCAGATCCACCTCTTGCTCGACAGCCGCCCTGACAAGCCCCGACCGGTCCCCGACCCCGACATCGAGCAGCCTGGCCTGTTCCGCCATGCCAGGGTTCCCCGGAGCGGCAAGGACCTCCGTCCCGGGGGCCCTGGAAAGGGCCCACACGAGCGCGTGTTCCCGTCCCCCGCTGCCAACGACGAGCACTCTCACTTCGTCTCCGCATCCTTTCGGTCCACCGGCTTGTAGCAGTGCTCCCGCGCGGGGAAGGACCCCTCCCTGACGTCCCTGACATACGCGTTGACAGCCCCTGCCGCGAGTGAGCCCAGCTCCGCGTACTTCCTGACGAACCTCGGGGCGAAGTCGCCGCTCATACCGAGGACATCGTTCACGACAAGCACCTGGCCGTCCGTGTAGCGGCCTGCGCCGATGCCTATGGTGGGAACCTCGATCGAATCCGTTATCTCCCTGGCGAGCGCCTCCTCGACGCTCTCGACCACCACGGCGAATGCCCCGGCATCCGCCAGGGCCCGGCCCTCCGCCATCAGCCGGTCCCTCTGGGAGGATCCCACAACCCTGTATCCCCCAGCCTTCCTCAGCGACTGAGGAAGAAGACCTATGTGGCCCATCACGGGGATTCCCGAGTCCAGGATGGCCTCGACCCTCTCCAGGGCGCGTCCGGAACCGCCCTCGAGCTTCACCGCGTCGGCCCCGCCCTCGACCAGGAACCTCATGGCGTTCTCGATGGCCAGGGCCTCCGAGGGCTGATAGGAGCCGAAGGGCATGTCACCGACGACCAGGGTCTCCGGGGCTCCGCGTCTGACTGCCCTCGTGTGGGCGATCATGAGGTCCATGGTGGCGCCCAGGGTCGTCTCATCGCCAAGGACCGCCATGTTGATGGAATCCCCGACCAGGATCAGGTCGATCCCCGCCTCCTGTTCGATCCTTGCCAGCGGGCAGTCGTAGGCCGTCAGGCACACGATCCTCTCGCCATTCCTCTTCTTCTGGAGCAGCGAGTGCACTGATCTCTTCCCGGGTTCAGTCATGTTGCGGCTTCCGTTCTCCGATCTCCGGCGCCCTCTCCTGAAGGCGCTCGTCCGGATAGAGGACCCTGTAGACCAGCCAGTAGGCGAGAATGGCATAGGCAATGCCCGCCACGATGTCCAGCACGTAGTGCTCGGCGCCATAGACGATCTCGAAGCAGATCGCCGCCACGTAGACGGAGATCCATAGTGCCTTCCTGCCCAGCTCCCTCCTGAAGACGAGCAGCATGAGGAAAGGCACGGCCGTATGGAGCGAGGGCATCGCACCCCGAGGGCTGGGCTGGAACGCGCTGGCCAGCCAGGGGTTCGTGATCTCCCTCAGGGCGCTGAAGACGACCCTGTCTAACGGCGGAACGAAGCCCTCGAGACTGGCCATCCACGGTGGAGTCACCGGGAAGAGCACGTAGGTCAGGTAGCCGGCCAGGCTGAGCAGCACGAAGGCAACCGTGGCCCTCTTCATCCTCTCCTTCCCCCTGAGCAGGAGGACGACCAGGGGCGCCAGTATCGGCAGGGCGAAGAGAGACGCGTGCAGCACGGCGAACGCGGCGTCGTACCAGGCGGTCTGGCCCCTGGTGTAGAGGAGGTTCTGCAGTATCTCGGAGGGCAGTCTTCCGAACAGCTCTGCCTCGAATGCGGCGATGCCCCTGCCGTGGAACTCCATCGCATAGGTAACCACAACGCTCCTGAGAGACTGGTAGGACAGCGTGAGGAATACGTAGAAGAACCACCTCTTGACGGTGTCCGGTATCCCGTTGTCGATGTACAGGAGCAGGATCAGGACCCAGACCAGGAGCTGCAGCGGGAAGCAGGGAACGGCCCGGAAGAGTGGTATGACGCTTACTGCGATCGAGTAGACGAAGCCCACGCCCAGGATCAGGGCGTAGCCCCTGTCTCTGACCAGGACCCGGCTGAGCAGCTTCTTCCATCTGTCCGCCGTCATGTGGTCCGCCCCGGATAGAGTTGGAGGGGGCCATATTCGCTGAAGAAGTGACAGGCTTCAGGTCTAAAGGCTTTACACGGCCCCGGGCGTTTCGCGTCTGCTACCTGCGCCAGGCAGGGTCACGGCATGAGCTCAGTCCGGGGGCGCAACCTTCATCTGTTCAGTATCCCACCCTCAGGTTATGACCCCCTGCACGATTCAAACTCTATTGACGTCCGCAAGCGGTGTCAAACCGGCCTTGCACCGCTCGGACCTTTCCCATTAGTAATTCTGCTGCTCATCGGAATCCGCTGTCGTGAAACCGAATACAGGAACCCGCCAGACGCCCGCGATGCTGGCATGCCTGGAAGGGCGCAACATGGCCGAGAACATCACCTCCCCACGCACAGACTACGCCAGATGGTACCAGGACGTGATCCGGGAAGCCGAGCTGGCGGACAAGGCTCCGGTCCGGGGGTGCATGGTCATAAGGCCTTACGGCTACGCTATCTGGGAGGCAATCAGGGCCGGGCTGGACCGCCGCTTCCGGGAGACCGGGCACGAGAACGCCTACTTCCCCCTCTTCATACCCAAGAGCTTCATAGACAAGGAGTCCGAGCACGTGGAGGGCTTCGCGCCCGAGCTGGCGGTGGTCACACACGGGGGAGGCAGGGAGCTCGAAGAGCCCCTGATAGTGAGACCGACCTCCGAGACCATCATAAACTACATGTTCGCGAAGTGGGTCCAGTCCTACCGGGACCTTCCCCTGCTGATCAACCAGTGGGCCAACGTCGTCAGATGGGAGCTCAGAACCAGGCCCTTCCTCAGGACAACGGAGTTCCTCTGGCAGGAAGGTCACACCGCCCACGCCAGCAAGCAGGAAGCCGTCGAGGAGGCCCTGAGGATGCTGCGGGTCTACGAGTCATTCGCCGTCGAGGATGCCGCGATTCCAGTGATACCGGGCATCAAGACGGAGAGGGAGAAGTTCCCCGGTGCCGTGGACAGCTACTCCATCGAGGCGATGATGGGCAACGGCTGGGCCCTGCAGGCGGGGACCAGTCACTACCTCGGGACCAACTTCGCACGCGCCTTCAACATCCAGTTCCTGAACGAAGCCAACGAGCTGGAGTACGTCCATCAGACGAGCTGGGGCGTCTCTACCAGGATGGTGGGGGCTGTGATAATGGCCCACGGGGACGAGCATGGCCTCAGGCTTCCTCCCGGACTGGCCCCCATCCAGGTGGTGGTGGTCCCCATATGGCGTGGTGATGACACAAGGGCTGCTGTCCTCGAGGAGTGCCAGAGGCTCAGAGCAAGGCTGGCCGAGGACGGGCTGCGCGTCAGGCTGGATGACAGGGACACCCAGAGCCCGGGCTTCAAGTTCAACTACTGGGAGGTGAGAGGGGTCCCCCTGAGGATCGAGATCGGCCCGAGAGACCTCGAGAGCGGAAGCGTGACCGCTGCCCGGAGATCGAGACCGGGCAGCGAAGGCAAGCACAGCCTTCCGCTGGACGAGGGCATCGCCGCCGGGATCAGGCGGATCCTGGACGAGATACAGGCCGAGCTCTACGATCAGGCCCTCGAGCGCAGGGAGGGATGGACGACGGAAGTCTCCGACTATGCCGAGCTCTCGAGGCTGATCGAGGAGAAGGGCGGCTTCTTCAGGTGCTACTGGGATGGTTCCCGCGAGGACGAGGAGAGGCTCCAGGAGGAGACCAAGGCCACCGTCCGGTGCATCCCCATAGACCAGCCCGGAACGAGCGGCAGGTGCGTCGTCTCGGGCAGGGAGACCGACAGGATCGCGGTCATAGCCAGGGCCTACTAGCAGGATCTATGGCCTCTGCCGGGCATCGATTGCGGCTGCTCGCCCGTCCCGCCGCTCTGGCGCTCTACTTCGTTGCTCTCGCGGCGCTGCTCACCTGGCCGATGCTGCCGCGGGCCGGGCACGGGGCCTACGACCACGCGGACAGCCTCTTCAACACGTGGCTGATGGCATGGAACCATCACGCCCTGCTCTCGGGCTCCGACCCCATGGACCTGCCGATCTTCCTGGGCCAGCCCGACGCAGACGGACGAAGCGATCTGCTCCTCACTCAGGCCATACTGGCGATCCCGCTCAGGCTACTGGGCATCTCCCCTCTCGGGGCTCACAACCTGATCCTGGTGCTCTCGATCGCGCTCTGTGGCCTGTCTGCCTACCTGTTCTCGAGATCCGTCGGGCTGTCGGTTGCGGCAGCCTGGTTCGCCGGGACCGCCTTCGCGGCGACACCCTTCTTCCAGAGCCATCTCTGGCACGTTCAGCTCGCCTCCTGCGGCCTCTCCGTGCTGGCACTGGCGCAGAGCGTGAGGATGGCACTGGGCAGGGGGCCCGGACCGGTCCCGAGCGCCCTTCTGCTGAGCCTGTTGATCCTGCTGCAGGGCTGCGCCTCCCTCTACTACCTGGTCTTCCTGGACATCGCGCTGCTCCTTCTCGCCGTCTTCGTCGCCCTGGGACGCATGGGAGGACCCCGCCGGCTTCCCGCTCTGGCCGCGCTCCTGTGCGGGCTGCTTCTCGGGAACCTGCTCATGCTCCCGCTGCTCGGGAATCAGCTCTCCAATGCGGTCACATGGTGTCCCGACACGATGACCTCCACCGACCTCGCGGCCTTCCTGGCGCCGTGGGAGAGCAGCATCCTGGAGGGCTGGGCGCGCCCCTCCTTCCTGGCCGGCGAGGCAGCTCTCTGGCCCGGCCTGATCGTCGTCGGCTGCCTGGTCGCCTGGTTCGCCAGGCTCCGGAAGAAGGCCCGCTCCTCGGGATCGGCTCCGGCAATGGAGGGCTTTCTGATCTGTCTCGGGCTCCTCTCGGCCCTCGTGATCGTAGGGCCCACGGTATCGCTGGGAGGGCGCGGGATCGCCCCCGCCCCCTGGAGGCTGCTGGCGTGGATCCCCGGCTTCGCCTCGATCCGATTGCCGGGAAGGATGGGCTTCCTCTTCCTTCTTCCTGCGTGCGTCATAGCGGGGGCCACGCTTCAGAGAGCGCGGAGGTTCGTTCCGTGGCTCCTGGGACTGCTTGCGATCGCGGAGGTCATGCACCCGCCCCTCGATCTCATAGCGGTTAGGCCACCCCCCTATCACGACTGGATTTCCGCGAGGGGGGTGGAGTCGGTGGTCATCCTGCCCATGTTCCCCTCGTTCGACAGGCCCGAGCCCGAGTGCCTGCGGCTCTACGGCTCGATGGCCTCCTTCACTCCGATGGTCAACGGCTACGCGACCAGCCTGCCCCGGGACTACCCGGAGACGGCCCGTATTCTCAACGAATGGCCCTCAGCGCCTGCCGAGAGATGGCTCGACTCGGCAGGTGTCGAAGCAGTAGTCACCGAGGGGTTCGTCCCTCCGGATGCCGATCGTGTCTGGATGGACGGCAGGGTCCCGGCAGCCGTCGTTCTCAGGTGATGGATCCGGGTGGCCTTGCTGAGCGCCCGGGTCTTGCCGATAACTAGGCTGGACGGTCCGGAGGACTAGAGGCCCACCCAGTGGCCCCACCAGGGAGGTGCCAGTTGCTTATCCAAGTTGTCCTTTCTGTTCTGCTTGCCCACTCCATCGCTTCGCCCGTCATGCCGACCGGTCCCGAGCCCGTGCCGCGCTCGATGGTCGAGCCGTGTCCCCTCGAGATCCTGCCGCCCGGCTTCCACACCATCAGGGAAGCGCGCTCGGATCGCGGAGACTCCGATATCCTCGTCATAGTCGCCTCCGGGCTGGAGACCCCGCTTGCCGCGGAGCTGGCCCAGTACGCGACCGATCTGGAGGCGGACGGCTACAACGTCTCCACCCATGTCATGACGGGGGGCACTCCCTCCAGTCTGAGGAGCTTTCTCCAGGGCCAGACGGGAAGGGCGGGCGCCATTCTGGTGGGCAACCTCCCGACGCCATGGTACGAGATGTCGGACTGGGGTCAGGAGGAGTTCCCCATGGACCTGTACCTCATGGACCTGGACGGAACCTGGGGAGACGGCGATGGTGACGGGCTACTGGACAGCCATAGCGGCGACAGGGGTCCCGAGATCTGGATCGGGCGCATAGACCCCCATGCCATGGAGTATGGCAACGAGATCCTGCTCCTGAAGGACTACTTCAACAGGAACCACCTCTACAGGACCGGTTCTCTTGCCGTGCCGGCCCGTGCTGTCGCCTTCAACGACGATGACTGGTCCGGATACGGATCGGCCGGTCTGGACATGATCTACGGGTCCGTGGACGTCTACAACAGCCCTTCCACGACGACTGCCGACTACTACAGGGACCGGCTCGCCTACGGCTACGAGTTCGTGCACCTGATGTCGCACTCCTCCCCGTGGGGGCACACTTTCAAGGTCCCCTCCGGCTATTCCGGCACCGTCATGGCGCCCGAGATCGCCGAGATCAACCCGCAGACCGTCTTCATCCAGCTTTTCGCCTGCTCCAACGCGAGGTGGACCGAGCCGAACTGCCTGGGCAACTGGTACCTCTTCGGTGAGGACTACGGGCTTCTGGCCATCGGGTCCACGAAGACGGGCGCGCTCCTCGACTTCGAGATCTTCTACGGACCGATAGGATCGGGCAGCAGCCCCGGGGAGGCTTTCGTGACGTGGTTCGATCAGGTGGGCATCTACGATCCGGCCTGGCACTACGGCTGCGTCCTGCTGG
>JAFGKQ010000140.1 GCA_016928495.1 Candidatus Fermentibacterales bacterium | reverse complement strand
TAAGCCTCGTCCCGCTTGCCGTAGACGACGCCCGGAACCTGCCCCGTTGCCCGAAGCCTGCGCGCAGCACTGCTGCCTCCCGGCTCCCGGCCCACCGCTCTGAGAGCGTGTTGCTTGCTCATGCTGCCAGTCCCTTCGACAGGAAGTCCTTCATCACCCTGGCTGGGGCGGGAGGATTCGAACCTCCAAATGCAGGATCCAAAGTCCTGTGTCTTACCAGTTTGACGACGCCCCAGCCGGAACGGGGCCCGTCAGATGGGCCTTCACCAGTCTGAGACTCTCTCGCTCCGGTGCTCCGGAGATGAACCGATCCGCCTCGTCGCCCGTTCCGAAAAGGGCGTAGAACGTCGGCCCCTTCCCGGAGAGGCCCCAGTTCCTGCAGCGCGCGCTCTCGAGGAGTCGCATGGTATCCCGGAGCTCCTCGAAGCGATTCAGCACGACCGGCAGGAAATCGTTGCGGAGGTCCGTGGGGAAGGCATGATCCTCCGGCCAGTCTGGAACCGGGTCCAAATTATCGGGCACGGGAGTCTGCGGTGTCAAGGAAGTCCTCTTCTCATCGAGTGTCGCGTAGGCCCACGAGGTCGAGATGGAGACCGCGGGGGAGAGCAGGAGGACGACGGGAAGCCCCTGTCTCCGCGGGAGCGGGGTGACGAGGTCACCCCTCCCCCGCACCAGGGCGATCCCCCCGGAGAGGCAGAAGGGCACATCGCTTCCTATGGCGCGTGCGAGCTCCTCGATGCCGGGGTCGGTGCGGGTCGCGGCGCGCATCAGCCTCAGAACGGCCGCCGCGTCGCTGCTTCCGCCCCCCAGGCCGGCGCCGGCCGGTATCCTCTTCGTAAGCCTGATACTCGCTTCGAGCTGGAGCCCGGCCCTTTCCAGGAAGAGCTCGGCGGCGATGTGTGCCAGGTTCCCGGGACCTTCGGGCACCTCCCCCGGGGCTTCGCCCTCCCGCGTGACACTCGTGATGACGCCGGCGCGCTCCGCCCGGCGGAGCGAGATCTCGATGGTGTCACTGAGAGTCACCGTGCCCATGACAGTCCTGATATCGTGGTATCCGTCGGGTCTTCGGTCCATCACCCGGAGGCCGAGGTTGATCTTCGCCGGTGCGTCGCCGCGGACCGCTGGATCCGGGAGGCTCGGGGTCGACAAGCTACTGCGCCGGGAAGAGGATCAGGACAAGCAGAACGGAGGCGAGCCAGAGCAGGATGTTCAGGAAGAGCGGAAAGTCCTTCAGCAGGAGCTTCTCCGGGCTTCCTCCCTGGCCCTTTTCGTGAACCAGGTAGAGGTACCTGAACACCCCGAAGGCGACGAATGGGATCGTGATGTAGAGATTGCCGGAGACCATGCTGACCGTGCGCTCGCTGACCGTGTAGATGGAGTATCCCAGAACGCTCGCCGCGGTCGCGATGCTTATCATCTCGTCCAAGAGCTGGGGGGAGTACTCCCTGAGGCTCTCCCTGTGGCGGGAGGCGCCCTCGCCCAGGAGCACGACCTCGCTCCTCCTCTTCGAGAAGGCCAGGAAGATCGCCAGGAAGAAGGTGCAGATCAGCAGCCAGGGCGAGATGAACATCTCGTAGCCGGCATCCTGCAGGACTGCGACTCCCGCCATCGCCCTGAGGACGAAGCCCATGGCGATGAGGAGAACATCCAGGATGACCACTCTCCTGAGCCCCATGCTGTAGGCGATGTGGCTCGCGAGGTAGGCTCCGGCCGCTATCAGGAACCTCCGTGCGAGGAGGGCGGAGAGAGCCAGGACGGTGAGTGACATGAGAGCCGCAGCGACCGCAGCCGTGCCAGCGGGAAGAGCGCCCGACGCTATGGCCCTGGCTCGCTTCTCCGGATGAAGCCTGTCCTTCTCGCGATCCACGATGTCGTTGATCAGGTAGATCGAGCTGGACAGCAGGCAGAAGCCGGCGGTGGCTGCCGCCGTCCAGAGGATCGCCTCGGGCTCCCATCTCCTGCTGAAGATGAGCGCAGCGGGCACGAACAGGTTCTTGGTCCACGCCCTCGGTCTGAGAGCGCTGATCAGGGCCCCGGTCGTTCTGGCTGCTCGGCTCATGGTTCCGGACATATACTCCACCGGCCGCTTGCCGGGTAGTTCGAACCGGCGTTGCGATCGGCCCGTCGGATGTGTAGCATCCCCGGCAGCAGGGCTGCGAGCACTCCCGTATGTGGGCGCTGCCCCAGCCGGAAGAGGGATGGAGGCTGCCGCTGCCGGACGCTGCTTCGAGAGTCTCGACCGGAACCGTGGACAGGATCGAGGGGGAGACGGCAGTCATCCTCCTCGACGGGGGCGGCAGACTCCTGCTTCCCCTTGCGCTTCTCACGGAGGGTGCCGCCGAGGGCAGCGTCCTGAGAATCGAGATCGCTGTGGACGCAGAAGAGTCCGCGGCCAGGCTCGACAGGATAAGGGACCTGCGCCGGGAGCTTCTCGAGAGGCACGAGAGCGATGACTGAGCGCTCCGCCCGGAAGCCCGAGGGCCTTCTCCAGCTCGTCGCGACACCCATAGGCAACATGTCCGATCTCACTCCAAGAGCGCTGGAGGCGCTCAGGCTCGCGGACGAGGTCCTGGCAGAGGACACGCGGAGGACCGGGGCCATGATGAGGAGCCTATCCGTTCCGGGGCGTCTCACCAGCTTCCACGACCATAACTCCGAGGCCAGGCTTCCACTGCTTACTCGATGGCTCTCGGAGGGGAAGCGGGTCGCGCTTGTCTCCGACTCGGGAACGCCCGGGGTCTCCGATCCGGCGTACAGAGCCGTCAGAGCGGCGCTCTCGGTCGGCGCCAGAGTCGAGGTCCTGCCCGGAGCCACCGCCGTGTCCACCGCTCTCGTGGGGTCCGGCCTGCCGCCGGACCGCTTCGCCTTCGAGGGGTTCCTGCCGCAGCGTGCGGGGAGGAGACGCAGGAGGATCGAGGAGATGAGCGCCTACCCCGGCACTCTCGTCTACTTCTGCGGGCCCCACCACCTGCTGAGGGATCTTCGCGAGCTTCTCGAGATTCTCGGAGACCGAAGGGCCTGTGTTGCGAGGGAGCTGACCAAGCTGCACGAGGAGTACGTGAGAGGCCGGCTGTCGGATCTGATAGAGCACTTCGAGGGCAGCGGGCCCAGAGGGGAGATCACGCTGGTCGTGGAGGGGGCGTCCTCTGATTGACCTTCAGCCCACGCCCCGAGTATTTTCAGTCCCCTGAGCACTTTCGCTCGAACGTTTCCCCGATGGAGGTCACGTGGATCAGAAGAGCCTTCTCGAGGCGGGCAGGCGCCTGCTTGATCCCCTCGTCGCGGTTCTCGCGGACTCGGGAGTAAGGCCTGCCGCCGTCACCGTCCTCGGCCTTGCGATAACGTTCCTGGCATCCGTGCTCGTCTGGTCGGGCGACCTGTTCTTCGCCGCTGTGCTTCTCTCTCTGGGCAGCGTTCTGGACGCTGCCGATGGAGCGCTGGCAAGGCGGCTGAGGATGGAGAGCGCGTCCGGCGCGGTCCTGGACTCCACTGCAGACAGACTGGGCGAGGCCCTGGTCTTCATCGGGATCATCGCCGGCGAGACCGCCCGGATCCAGCCCGTGCTGCTCTATCTCGCCCCTGCGGCTCTGTGCGGGTCCTTCGCTGTCAGCTACGTCAGAGCTCGAGCCGAAGGCGTCGGCATCGAGTGCAGAGTGGGCGTCTTCGCCAGGACCGAGCGGCTGCTCGTGACGATATTCGGGCTGGCGCTCGCGGGGCTCTGGGACGAGCGCATCCTTCCCGTCGCCGTCGGCATCCTCGCACTCGGCAGCTTCGTCACCGCGTCTCACAGGCTCTGGCACGTTCACAGGAGCAGCGGGAAGGCGCCCGGAAGCTGAAGGGTCGCGGCGGCAGGGACCTCTTCACTGGCAGACATCGGCCGTTTTCTTCATACTTCACTTTCAACGAAAAGATCAGCACGGAGGAGCAGGGTACACTCAGGAGGGAAACATCCCATGTCGGATAAGGTCAGGGTAGCGATCATAGGCGTCGGGAACTGCGCGAGCAGCCTCGTCCAGGGAGTGGAGTACTACCGCCGCGCGGATGAGAGCGCCGATGTCCCGGGTCTCATGCACGTCAACCTCGGCGGGTACCACGTCAGCGACGTCGAGTTCTCGGCAGCCGTAGACATCAACGTCACCAAGGTCGGCAAGGACCTCAGCGAGGCCATCTTCGCCCATCCCAACTGCACCTACAAGTTCGCGGACGTTCCCGATCTCGGGGTCCCCGTCGTCCGTGGCATGACCCACGACGGAATCGGCAAGTACCTGGCTCCCGTGATAAAGAAGGCGCCCGGCCCGACAGCGGACATCTCGGGCATCCTGCGAGACACCGGAACGGACGTCGTGGTGAACTACCTGCCGGTGGGCAGCGAGGAAGCCACCAAGTGGTACGTCGAACAGATTCTGGAGGCCGGCTGTGCCTTCGTGAACGCGATCCCGGTCTTCATCGCCAGAGAGGGCTACTGGCAGAAGAGGTTCCAGGACAGGAAACTGCCCGTGATGGGCGACGACATCAAGAGCCAGGTCGGCGCCACGATACTCCACAGAGTCCTGACGAGGCTCTTCGAGGACCGCGGGGTGAGGCTGGACCGCACCTACCAGCTCAACGTCGGAGGGAACACCGATTTCCTCAACATGCTGGAGCGCGAGCGTCTGGAGTCCAAGAAGATCTCGAAGACGAACGCTGTCACATCGCAGATCCCCGGGGGCCTCGCCCCCAGGAACGTCCACATAGGCCCCAGCGACTACGTGGAGTGGCTGGACGACCGCAAGTGGTGCTACATACGGATGGAAGGCACGAGCTTCGGCGATGTTCCGCTGAACGTGGAGTGCAAGCTCGAGGTCTGGGACAGCCCCAACTCCGCCGGCGTGATCATCGATGCCGTCCGTTGCGCCAAGCTCGCTCTCGACAACGGGCTGTGCGGTGCTCTGGAAGCCCCTTCCTCCTACTTCTTCAAGTCCCCGCCCATCCAGTACTACGACGACAGGTGCAGGGAGCTCACCGAGGAGTACATCACGAAGTACGGATCGAAGAACGCCGACAGAGCGCCCGAGAAGCAGAGCTGACGGGCCGCAGTCGGTCCTCAGGGCCCAGAGAAGAATGGATGTCTCCGGAGTGCCGGGTCTGTTCGTGACGCTGGAGGGCGTCGAGGGCAGCGGCAAGACGACCCGTGCCGAGGTTCTCGTCTCCTCGCTGATGGAACGGGGCCTCGAGGTCCTTCACACCAGGGAGCCCGGCGGGCCTCCGGTCGCGGAGCGGATCAGAGACATACTCCTCGATGGCGGGAACGATGTCCCTGCCCTTACGGAGTTGTTCCTCTACCTGGCCTCCAGGTCCGCGAACGTGGCGCTGAGAATTGCCCCGGCCC
>JAFGKQ010000139.1 GCA_016928495.1 Candidatus Fermentibacterales bacterium | reverse complement strand
GCTCCAGGAAGCCGGGAACATCCGACGGGACGAGCTCTTCTTCGAGGAGACCCAGCAGAGGCTGGATGTCTTCGGCAGGCGGCTGAGCAAGGCCCTGGCGAGGTTCACGGGAACGCCGAACCGGCTGCTACGCAATGCCGATACCGTGGCCAGGATCGCTCCGGAGAGGGAGGGGACGGGGCCGGCGCAGACAGCCGGCTCCGGGGAGCCTGAAGAAGAGGAGCTGGAACCCACCGATCCACCTGTGGAGTGTCCGAGGTGTGGGCAGGTTCTTTACTGTGACAGGGAGATGACTGTTCTGGTCTGCCAGGCCTGCGGCATACGGGAGACCCTGGAGTAGGAATTGCTCAGGGAACCAGCCGCTTGACGTCCCTGGGGAACATGCAGGCCAGCCTTATGTTCTCTACCCGCAGTATGCGGGCCGTCAGCCTCTCGAGGCCTATCGCGAGCCCCCCATGCGGGGGAAGACCGGCCCTGTGAGCCATCAGGTAGCTCTCGAAGCCTGCCGGGTCGAGCCCGAAGGCCATCAGCTTGGCCGCCTGTTCCTGGTAGCCGTGTATCCTCTGACCACCGGTGGTGATCTCCAGTCCCCTGAAGAGCAGGTCGAAGCTCAGGGTCTCGCCTGGCCTCTCCGGGTCGTCCATGGTGTAGAAGGGGCGCTTGGAGGAAGGAAAGTGGGTGACGAAGAGGAACTCGGACCCCCACTCCCGCAGGGAGTGCTCGCACAGCAGCCGCTCTTCCTCGGGGTCAAGATCCGGCTCCCCGGAGAAGTCCTGACCGGACATGCTCCCGGCTATCTCGTGCGCTTCCTCCAGCCTGACGGATGGAAGGGCCGCCGGAACCTCCGGCAGGTCTGCCTCGAGCATCTCCAGCTCGGGAGCGTACTCGGAAGCCAGCAGGCCCATTGCTGCCCTGAGATAGCCTATCTCCATGGCCATCACATCGTGGAAGGAGTCGATGAAGCCCATCTCCAGGTCCAGCGACGTGTACTCATTGATGTGCCTGGAGGTCTGGTGAGGCTCGGCCCTGAAGACAGGACCGACCTCGAACACTCTCTCGAAGACCGCCACGCCCATCTGCTTGTAGAACTGCGGTGACTGGGCCAGGAAGGCTTCCCTGTCGAAGTACTGTACCTTGAATATATTGGCCCCGCCCTCGGCTCCGGCGAAGCATATCTTCGGGGTCCTTATCTCCGTGAAGCCCTGCGCCGAATGATACTCCCTGAAGGCTCGTCCCAGCCCCTCCGAGATGCGCAGCCTGGCCCTCTCGACGGGATGGCGAAGGCTAACCGGCCTGTTGTCCAGGTTGGTGTCTATGTGCAGATCGAGGACCTTCTTCGTAAGGTCTATCCTGAGGGGCTCCACCGGATCCAGGAGGCATTCGATCGAGCTGGCATGAACCTCCACATTTCTGGGGCTGATGGAAGCATCCTTCAGGCTGGCCTGCCTGACCTCCCCGGTCACGCGCACGTACTGGCCCTCGCGAAGGGCATCCAGGTCCGCCGCCTCGACTCCGGCCGCAACCACGCACTGAAGAAGGCCATCGTGCCTGCGCAGCACCACGAACGCGCCCCAGGAGAGCCTGCGTATCCTCTGTACAGCCCCGTGGACCCGTACCTCCCGGCCAACCGCTCCATCGAGGTCCCGGGCGCTCATGAGATCGGGCCTTCTCGCCAGTTCGATCCTGTGCATGCCTCAACTCCGCCTTCCAGTCCGGTCCGACAGCTCTCCCGGAACCCCTAAAGGTTCGAGGGCCCCGGGCTTTCGTCAAGAGCGGCCGTCATGCCTTGCAGGCCGGGACGCCCCGGGCTACAATCATCCCGTGGAGCGGTGGATGGGCCCCGTGGGCAGCGGACGGGGAACAGGAGCCGATTCGGCCCAGCCTGAGGAGCATCATGGCATGAAGACACCGCCGCCGGGGGGAGAAGCGGGGGCCTCGTACCGCGCCTGGGAGGGCATCTGGACGAGCAAGCTCGAGGAGCTGGACAAGCGCGGCGCAAGAGGGAGACCGGTCACTGGCCTGGGGCGATGGATGGCCGGGCACGGCGATCTGCAGCGCCTCGTGGTCCAGGAGCTCCGACGGGCGGGGCTAGCGGACGGAAGCCGGGCAAGGGTACTCGAGGTTGGTTGCGGATCGGGCGACATACTCGGCCTTCTCGATCGGAGGGGCATCGAAGCCGTGGGATGCGACATCTGCGTCAGCGCGGCAAGGGTTTGCCGGAGGTTGGGAAGGACGGCGGCTGCCGCTGACGCCTCCTGGCTGCCATTCCGGGATGGCGAGTTCGATGTCTCCTACGCCTCCGGGGTGCTCGACCAGATGGAGGACCCGGACATCCGGGGAGTGGTTCTCGAGATGCGCAGAGTGACTCGCCCGGGAGGGATAATGCTGGTGGTAAGCACAAGCAGGCGTTGCCGTCTGCACGAGTGGACAAGGAAGAGGCTGGAGCGCCTCGGGCGCTGGCCCTACGGCAGGAAGAGAGCTCTCGGAAGCCTGCTCCCCCTGCTCGAATCATGCCTCCGCGATTGCCGGCTCGAGGAGAGGGAACGAGGGCTTCTCATACAGTTGCATTTCATAGGCTACCTGTTCGCACGCAGACCGGCTCTCGTCCGGCTGTTACACGGCCTCTCCCTGGTCATGAACTGGTCGCTGTGGCCGCTGAACCGGCTTCCGGGAACCGTCCTCGTCGACACAGCCGTCCTGCCGCGCAGTCCGGAGCCGGATCGCCCCCAGTCCTAGGAGGTCTTCGAGAGCGCGGCCCGCAGGATCTCCAGTGCCCTGTCGATCTCCCTCCCGGAAATGTTCAGCGGAGGCCTGAAGCGGATGCTGCTGCAGCCGCAGGGCAGGAGTATCGCACCTTCGGAGAAGGCCGCCTTCAACGTCCTGTCGCGCGCCTCGGCGCTCGGAAGGTCGAAAGCACACATGAGGCCCCGGCCCCTCACGTTGCCGATCGCATCGAAGCTGGCCGCCAGTCCGTGAAGTCCCCGCATGAGCTGCTCGCTTCTGGCCGAGACGTTCTGGAGGGTATCCTCCTCCTGCATTATCTCGAGGTAGCGGGTGCAGCGGACCATGTCCACGAGATTGCCGCCCCAGGTCGAGTTCAGCCTGCTGGAGACATGGAAAACGTTCTCGGGGACCTCGTCTATGCGGCTGGAGCAGGCGATGCCGCACACCTGGGTCTTCTTGCCGAAGCAGAAGATGTCCGGGGGCACTTCGAGAGCCTGCCATGCCCACCACGGGCCGGTAAGGCCCATGCCTGTCTGGATCTCGTCGTAGATCAGCATGAGCTCGCTCTCGTCGGCGCGGCGGCGCAGCTCGCGGAGGAACTCGGGCCTGAAGTGATTGTCTCCGCCCTCTCCCTGGATCGGCTCGATCACGATACAGGCTATGTCATGACCGTGCCTGGCTATTGCCTCGTCTATCTGGCCCAGTGCCGCTTTCTCGGCAGCCTCGGTGGTTTCGAGGTGATCCCGGATGGGGAACCTTGCCGCGGGACAGTCGATGCGTGGCCAGTCGAACCTGGGGAAGTACATGTACTTGCGCGGGTCCGCCGTGTTCGTGAGGGAGAGGGTGTAGCCGGTACGCCCGTGGAAGGCGTTCCTGAAGTGGATCACCCTGGAGCCTATCTCCCCGCGACCGGCGGCGATGTTCTTCCTGACCTTCCAGTCGAAGGCCGCCTTGAGAGCGTTCTCGACAGCCAGGGCGCCACCCGAGATGAAGAACAGGTACGGGTAGGAATCCGGGATGAGCGTGGACGCGAAGCAGTCGACGAAGGTCGCCATCTCGGAGGTGTAGAAGTCCGAGTTGGAAGGCTTGTTGACGGCCACTCTCGCGAGGTGCTCGAGGAAGTCCGGCTCCAGGAGGCGTGGATGGTTCATGCCCAGGGGTGCCGAGGCGAAGAAGCTGAAGAGATCGAGGAAGTCCCTGCCCGTGGAGGAGTCGTGTATGTACCCTCCCCCGCTCTTCTCGAGATCGAGGACGATGTCGAATCCATCCGCAAGCATGCGGGCGGCTATGGTCTCGCGGACCTTGCCCGGCTCAATGCGCTTCATGTCCGTAACACCTCCGAGAGTCGTGCCCCGGCGCGCTGGGGCGGCATCGGGAGCGATATGTTCCGGGAGAGCTCGCGGACAGGCGAGAACCTTCCGCTTTTCGTCGATCCCGGGATGATGAACGAACCGCCTGCCAAATCTCGAGCAGGCTCCGCTTCTTGTCAACGGCGATCTTGCCCGTTTCGGCCGGTCGCGGGTATATTCGCCTGTTCAAGACTGCAAGCACGATCCCGGCAATAATCAGGGGGTTGAGATGGAGCCTATCAGGAGCCTCGAGGAACTCAAGCAGCGGGCCAGGGAGCTTCCTTCGAAGACGGTCGCGGTCGTGAGGGCGGACGAGGTCGAGACGCTCACGGCTGTGATGACCGCCGTGGACCAGGACATGCTCGAAGCCGTGCTCGTCGGCGATTCCGGAGAGATTGCCAAAGCCGCCATCGAAGCCGGGGTGAAGATAAAGGGGATAGAGATCGTCGAGGCTTCCGGCGATGCCGACGCATCCGCGAAGGGCGTCGAGCTCATCCGCCAGGGCCGCGCCCAGATCCTGATGAAGGGACTGGTCTCGAGCAGCACGTACCTGAAGGCGATTCTCGATAAGGAGAGCGGGATCAGGGGCGGGGGGCTTCTCAGCCACGTCGCGGCGTTCACCGTGCCCACCTACCCGAAGCTCCTCATAGTGACCGATGCCGCCATGAATATCGCCCCCGACTTCGATCAGAAGGTGGAGATCCTGCGCAACGCGATCGTCGTGGCCAAGGCGCTCGGCATCGAGATGCCGAAGGCCACCTACGTCTGCGCCAAGGAGGTGCCCTACGACAAGATGCCTTGCACCCTCGAGGCCGCCAGGATGAAGAAGATGGTCGAGAACGGGGAGATAACCGGAGTCGAGTTCGACGGCCCGCTTGCCCTCGACCTCGCCGTCTCCTTCGAGTCGAAGAAGATCAAGAAGGTCGAGAGCAGCGTCGCCGGTCAGGTCGACATCATCCTGACCCCGGACATCGAAGCGGGCAACATCCTCTACAAGACCCTGCTCTTCCTCTCGAACGCGGAGGGGGCGGCCGTCATCATGGGAGCGACCCACCCCGCAGTGCTCACGTCGAGGGCCGACTCGGCGGAGTCGAAACTCTGCTCCCTCGTGCTCGCAAGCCTCATCGCCAGCCACCTGCACGGCTGATGACGGGTGCGTGACGAAGCCTTGAGACTGGCAATAGGAAGCGATCACGCGGGGTTCCGGTTGAAGGAGCACCTGCGTGAATGGCTGGAGAGGGCCGGTCACGAGGTCGTGGATCACGGCGCCTTCTCCGAGGAGTCGGTGGACTACCCGGACCAGGCGCGCCTCGTGTGCCGCAGCCTTCTGGCGGGAGATGCCGAGGCAGGCGTTCTGATCTGTAACACCGGTCTCGGCATGAGCATGTCTGCCAACAGGTTCGTCGGAATCAGAGCTGCTCTCTGCTCGTGCCCGCTGCTCGCCGAGTACGCGAGGAGGCACAACGACGCCAACGTGCTGGTGCTGGCCGGGGGGTATGTGGCGCCCTACCTGGCGGAGAGGATCTGCGAGACCTTCCTGAGCGCTGCCTTCGATGCTGGAAGACACCAGAGAAGGGTTCGCAAGATCGAGGAGGGCCCTTCCTCCTGAGCCGGGCCCAGGACAACGTCCCCGGAGGTCCCCTTTGATCGATCTCGTCTGCGGCGCTCGTCCGAACTTCATGAAGGTAGATCCGGTGGTGCGAAGCCTCCCGGAAGGGCTCGCGTTCAGGCTGGTCCACACCGGGCAGCACTACGACAGGGAGATGTCGCAGGCCTTCTTCGAGCAGCTCGAGCTGCCTGCCCCTGATATCAACCTGGGGGCAGGCTCGGCATCGAACACGGAGCAGACCGCCAGGATAATGATCGAGTACGAGAAGGTCCTCACGCAGGGATCGTCGGGGCTGCCGGAGCTGGTCGTGGTTGTCGGCGACGTCAACTCGACCGTTGCATGTGCTCTTACTGCAGCCAGATACAACGTGCCGGTCGCCCATGTCGAAGCCGGCCTCAGGAGCTTCGACAGGCGAATGCCCGAGGAGATCAACAGGGTGCTGACCGATCAGATCGCCTCCCTCCTGCTCATCACTAGTCCGGAGGCAAGGGGCAACCTGGTCAGGGAGGGAAGATCATCGGAGACGGTGGTGATGGTGGGCAACCCCATGATCGACACGCTGCTCCGCCTGCTGCCAAGAGCCAGGGAGGCTGGGGCGAGGTGCCCCTCCGGCCCGTTCTGTCTGGTGACGCTGCACAGGCCGTCGAACGTGGACGATCCTGCCCGCCTGGCGAGGATTGTGGCGGCGATGGCCGCCACGCCGGACGTCGAGTTCCTGTTTCCCGCTCATCCAAGGACCATGGCCGCTTTCGAGGGATCCGGCCTGCTCTCCTCGCTTCCCGGCAATCTCGACCTGCGGAAGCCCATGGACTACCTGTCGTTCATAGGGCTCGAGGAAAGGGCGAGCGCCGTGCTCACGGACTCGGGAGGAGTCCAGGAGGAAACCTCCGTGCTGGGTGTCCCTTGCGTTACTCTGCGGGAGAACACGGAACGCCCCGTTACCCTGTCGATCGGCACCAACGTGCTCTGTCCCGAGCCCGACGAGCTTCCGGGCGTGCTCGGCGAGGCGATCGCGAGAAGGCCTGCCCATCCTGCCTCGATCCCCTTCTGGGATGGACGTGCCGGAGAGCGCATCGCCCGGGCGATATGCTCCTTCCTGGACCGCGATGGCCCCGGGCCTGATGGAGGTGACTCGAGATGAGGACCTCGAGCCTTCTGCTGTCCGCCTGCGGCTGCCTGGCTCTGGTCGTCTGCTCCTGCGGGAGCCCGGCCCCGGGCGACGACTCGACCTTCGGCTCTCTCACGGTCGGGCGTCAGCGCTTCGCAGTCTCCCTCAGAGGGGAGGATGTAGGCTATATGGACCTGCTCATACAGCCATGGGGCCCGGACTCCGCAAGGGTGGTCCAGACCACCGACTGGAACCTGGTGCTCATGGGCCAGCAGCAGCTCGTCCGCATGGAGATAGAAGCCTTCACCGGGCCAGAGCTGGACCTCGGCAGGATGCGGTTCACGCTGGACAACGGCCCGACGAGGATAGAGACGAGCACCGAGAGGAGGGGCGACTCTCTCTTCACCCGGGTAGAGTCGGCCGGGAGGACCATGTCCTTCAGCACGGGGCTCGGCGAAACGGACTACGTACCTGCCGTTGTGGACGTTGCCTCGGCCATGATGACCTGGTCCGAGGGCCAGGAGCGGACCTTCTCGGCCTTCGATCCGACCACCGGAACGGTCAGCCAGGCCACCGTATCATTCGACGGAACGGAACGCAAGCTCTTCCTGGGAGATTCGGTGGAGGCCACAAGGCTCCGGATCGCCCACCTCGGCACCACGACCATGGCGTGGATCTGGAACGGAGAGCTGATCGAGGAGAGAGAGAGCAGCTTCAACATGGTGCTGACCAGGGTGCCTCCGGACCAGGAGGGCGGCTCCACCAGCACGAGGGACCTCTACGAGGTGTTTGCCGTTCCGTCCACCCGGATCGAGAGGCCCCGCGATCCCGGCGAGAGGGTCTTCCTGCTCGAAGGTGACATCGACTGGAGCGCCTTCGAACTCGACTATCCGCCGGTGCAGACGGCGGACCCCCCGATCGTCCGTGTCAGGGCGGCTCCACCGGGGGCCCCCGTCCCGAGGCCGGTGGCCGTGGACTCGACCATGTTCGAGTTCCTGGAGGGCGATCACATGATCCAGGTCGAAGACTCCTCCATCGTCAGGCTCGCCGACAGCCTGGTCGGGGACGTCGAGGACTCGTGGGAAGCCGCGCTGATAATCGGGAACTTCGTCCATGACGCACTGGAGAAGACCCCTACCGTCTCGCTTCCCTCTGCCGTCGAGGTGCTGGAGAGCAGGAAGGGCGACTGCAACGAGCACACCGTGCTCTTCGTGGCTCTGGCCAGAGCTGCCGGGATCCCCGCAAGGACCTGCGCTGGAATCGTGTACCTCTATGACAGGTTTGGCTATCATGCCTGGCCCATGGTCTATGTCGGGGAGTGGGTCGCGATGGACCCCACCCTCGGCCAGAACGTGGCTGACGCAACCCACATAGTCCTGGCCACCGGAAGCCTCGAGGCCCAGCAGGTGATCATGTCCGCCATGGGCAGGCTCAGCGTGGCCGAGATCCGGCAGGATGATGCGGGGCAGCCCGCGCCGGGGCCGGGGATGGACTAGATGCCACCCGAGCCGTCCGGCACGCCCGCCACCGCGGAGGAGACAGCGGCCATGAGGCGCGCCCTCGAGCTCGCCTCTCGTGCGCGCGGAAGGACCTTCCCGAACCCACTCGTCGGCGCGGTGCTGCTGGGGCCGGACGGCCACATCGCCGGTGAGGGATACCACCGGTGCTGCGGCGAGCCGCACGCGGAAGTGGAGGCCCTCGCCGAGGCCGGCGAGAGGGCCAGGGGGGGCACTCTCATCGTGACGCTCGAGCCGTGCTGCCACCATGGGCGGACCGGGCCCTGCACCAGGAGCATACTGGAGGCCGGCGTGTCGCGGGTGGTGGTGGCGATGAGGGACCCCGACCCGAGGGTGGACGGCAGGGGCTGCGAGGAGCTCAGGACCGGAGGGCTCGACGTGGTGGAAGGGGTGCTCACACGGGAGGCATCTGACCTGAACGAGGTCTACGTCCACTATGCGGGGACCGGGAGGAGCTTCGTCCACCTGAAGATGGCCTCCAGCCTGGACGGAAGGTCTGCTGCCGCTGATGGCTCCAGCAGGTGGATCACCGGTCAGGAAGCCCGTGCCGCCGTTCACGCGATGCGTGCCGGGGCTTCCGCGGTACTCGTAGGGGCTGGCACCGCCATCCGGGACGATCCCGAGCTCACCGTGCGGTTCGGCTCCGGCTCGGGGACGCCGCCGGTCAGACTGATTGCCGCCGGAGCGCGCCCTTTGCCCGGCTCTCTCAGGGCTTTCTCGGACGCTGCGCCTTCCGTTCTGGCGTGCGCCGGTCCCTGCTCGAGCAGGGATCTCCCCGACCGGGTGAAGATCTGGGAGATAGGGGAGGACGGATCGGCACGGGGCTCCCGGGTGGATCTTGATGCCCTGTTGCGGCGTACGGCGGCGGAAGGCCTGGGCCGGGTGCTGTGTGAGGGGGGAGCGACACTAGCGGCATCCCTCATGAGAGAGAAGCTCGTCGCCCGGGTCACGTGGTTCGTGGCGCCGCTATTCCTGGGGGCCGAGGGTCAGCCATCTCTTGGGCAGCTCGGGATCGAGGGCCTCGATGGCACCATAAGGCTCGAAGACGTCAGCTCGACTCGCTTCGGATCAGGGGATCTCATGATGGAGGGCAGGGTTTGTTCACGGGGCTGATCGAGGAAGTGGGCAGAGTGCTGGATCCGCCTCCGGCCTTGCGCGTGGAGTGCCGCTTCGCCCGCGAGCTCTCGGCGGGCGAGAGCGTCTGCGTGGACGGAGCGTGTCTGACCGTCGAGTCGGTCGAGGCCAGGCGCTCCGCCTTTACCGCCCATTTGAGCCGGGAGACCATGAAGCGGGGGATCGCCCGAGCCTACCGTAGAGGAACGCGGGTGAACCTCGAGAGGGCCCTTGGCGTCGGAGCAAGGCTGGGCGGGCACGTGGTCACCGGGCACGTGGACTCCCCGGGGAGGGTTACCGGGATCTCTGCTCTGCCGGGGGGCGACCGGGAGGTCCGGATACGCTTCGACCCTTCCTGCCGTGCGCTCGTGGTGGAGAAGGGCTCGATCTGCGTGAGCGGAGTCGGTCTCACCGTTACGGGAATCGATCCCGAGAAGGCCTGCGCCCGTGTCGTGCTGGTGCCGCACACTCTTTCCTCCACGACTGCGGGCTCCTGGAGGAGCGGTTCCGAGGTGAACATAGAGTTCGATATCCTTGGCAAGTACGTTCAGGGAAAGGGAAGCCCCGCCGCACGGGGTGAATCGAGTGGAGAGAGGCTCCAGTGACAGACGAGGATCACGTGTCGTCCGCCGAGGAAGCGATAGAGGCCTTCTCGAGGGGCGAGATGATCATCGTTACCGACGATGAGGGTCGCGAGAACGAGGGAGACCTCATCATAGCGGCCGAAAGGTGCAATCCCGAAGCCATCAACTTCATGGCTACCCACGGACGAGGGCTGATCTGCCTCGCGATGACGCGGGCCGACCTCGATCGCCTTCAGATCGGGGAGATGGTCTCGAGGAGCACGGCGCTCCACGAGACAGCCTACATGGTCAGCATCGACGCGGCAGAAGGCGTCACCACAGGCATCTCCGCCGCTGACAGGGCCAGGACCATAGCAGTGGCGATAGACCCCTCCTCGAGACCCGAGGACCTGGCGCGGCCCGGGCACGTCTTCCCTCTGGCCGCACGGGAGGGGGGCGTCCTGAGGCGAACGGGGCACACCGAGGCGGCCGTGGATCTGGCCAGGCTCGCGGGGCTTGTCCCGGCCGGCGTGCTCTGCGAGATCATGAACCCGGACGGCACCATGGCGAGGACGCCCGAGCTGGAGGCCTTCGCTTCCGCGCATGGCCTCAGGCTCACGACCGTCGAAAGCCTGGTCCGGTATCGTCGCCAGAAGGAGAAGCTGGTCCGGAGGATCGCGAGGGCGATGCTGCCGACCGCCTTCGGTGAGTTCGATGTGATAGTGTTCGCGAGCGATCTCGACGACAGGACGCACCTGGCCCTCGTGAAGGGCGACGTGGAGGGAAAGGAGAACGTCCTGGTCAGAGTCCATTCGGAGTGCCTCACGGGAGACGTCTTCGGGTCCCTGCGTTGTGACTGCGGAGAGCAGCTTCACGAGGCGATGCGGATGATACAGGCCGAGGGCCTCGGGATTCTGCTCTACATGGCCCAGGAGGGCCGTGGCATCGGGCTGTCCAGCAAGATAAAGGCATACAGGCTACAGGAGTGCGGGCTCGACACGGTCGAGGCTAACGAGAGGCTCGGCTATTCGGCCGACATGCGTGATTACGGCATCGGCGCACAGATACTGGCGGACCTTGGCCTGAGCACCATAAGGCTCATGACCAACAATCCCCGGAAGATGGTCGGACTGCACGGCTACGGCCTCGACATCGTCGGAAGAGTGGGAATAGAGGTCGAGCCCAACGAGAACAACATCAGATACCTCAGGACCAAGAGGGATAAGCTGGGGCACCTTCTGGAAGGAGTGGGCGGAGATGGCGTGGATTCATGAGGGCTTCCTGGGCGGCGAGGGGCTGAGCATCGGGATCGTCGCGGGCAGGTTCAACAATCTGGTGACTCAGAGGCTGCTCGACGGCGCTCTGGACTGCCTCGACAGGCATGGAGTCGTCGAGGACGACATCGATGTCTTCTGGGTCCCCGGGGCCTGGGAGATCCCCGCGGTGGCTGGCAAGCTCGTCGACACCGAGCGCTACGACGCCATAGTCTGTCTGGGGGCCGTGATAAGGGGGGAGACCCCGCACTTCGACTACGTGGCGGCGGAGAGCGCGAAGGGCGTGGCCCAGCTTGCCCTGAGCTCTCACGTTCCGGTGATCTACGGCATAGTGACCGCCGATACGGTGGACCAGGCCCTCGACAGGGCGGGAGCCAAGGCCGGGAACCGGGGCTGGGACGCGGCGCTTTCCGCCCTCGAGATGGTCGACCTCTACGGGCAGGTCATCGAGCTGGAGACCGAAGGCCCCGAGGAGGAGGGCATAGGGGAAGAAGAGGCCGAGGGCTGACAGCTCTCCCACCCCTGTCGAGACGAGGCAGATCAGGCGATGGGCGTGATGAGCAGGGCCCGGAGGTTCCTACTCCAGGCCAGGTACGCGGGGGAGATCAACGGGGCCGGCCTCGAGGAGAACCTTGCGGATCTCGGCGCAGCAGACAGGTTCCACGCAGAGCAGATCGAGTGGATGACCTCCCTGGGCCGTGCGGTCGAGGTGAACAGGCAGAGGATCGAGTCGCTGATCGAGGCGAAGCTGCACAACTGGCGGCTGGACAGGGTCAGCATCGTGTGCAGGCTGATCATGGAGCAGGCGGTTGCCGAGGCGGTCTACATGAGAACGCCTGCTGCGGTGGTCATAGATGAGGCCCTCGAGCTGGCCGGGGCCTTCGAGGCGTCGGCTTCGAAGAGCTTCGTCAACGGCGTCCTCGATGCCGTGCTGAAGGATGTGACGGACCAGGGGCAGCCAACGGAGCAGCAGTGCTGATCCGCGTCATCAGCGACATCCATGCCAACCTCGAGGCGCTGGAAGCCGTACTGGCCCACGGGACTGGCGAGAAGGCCGACATCACGGTCTGCCTGGGGGACATCGTGGGGTACGGCGCATCCCCGGTCGAGTGCCTCGACCTCGTCAGGGGAGCCGCCGGGATCGTCCTCATGGGAAACCATGATGCCGGAGCCTGCGGCATCACCTCCCTTGAGTGGTTCAACGATATGGGTGCCAAGGCAATAGAGTGGCAGAGACCCCTCCTGCGGGAGGCCGGCGAGCTCGAGTACCTGTCCGGGCTCGAGCTGAGCTCCTCTCGTTTCGAGGGGCTCTTCCTGTGCCACTCATACCCTCCCGACCCGGGTAGCTGGCACTACGTGATGCATGCGCACGATGCCATCAGGACCCACAGGGCGATGCCCGGCCTGGTCTGCCTGGTGGGCCACACCCACCTTCCCTGCGCCTGGTCGCCCGAGGGCAGCGCCAGCTTCTCGGACACGGGCAGCCTGGACAGCGACGCGACCTGCATCATCAACTGCGGGAGCGTAGGCCAGCCCCGTGACGGTGATCCCCGGGCCGCCTACCTGCTGCTGGACATGGACAGGAAGAGCTTCAGACACGTTCGGGTCGCCTACGATGTAGAGAGCGCAGCGTCCAGGATCCTCGGCGCCGGGCTTCCCAGGGTGCTTGCGACAAGGCTCTTCGACGGAAGATAGGCCTGAGGGGAGCTAGCCTGCCGCTGCCTTCTCGATGAGGGCCAGCATCCTGCGCCCCGTCTCGTCCCAGGAGAAGCGTCGCGCCCACTGCAGGCAGGCGGGCTTCATCCTCGAATGGTGCTCCGGGTCCGAGAGCACCGTCTCGAGTGTGCGCTCCAGCTCCTCGCACCGCCCGGATTCGCTCAGGCCTGCCCAGGCGGCCGCTTGCGGCACCAGGTATCCGGTTTCCCCATGCCTCACCGAGTCCCTCAGGCCGTCGCTGTTGCTGGCCACGACGGAGGTGCCGCACGCGTTGGCCTCGATGACCGTGAGTCCCCAGCCCTCCTTCTCCGAGGGGAAGACAGCGACCCAGGCTCTCGTGAGCCACTCCAGCTTCCTGACCTCACTCACCCTTCCCTGGAAATCGACGCGCCCCTCCAGGCCCTCGAGCCCCGCGGCCATCCTTCGGAGGGGTCCCTCGTAGTCGCCGGTGCCCTGCAGCACGAGCCGATAGTCATGGCCCCGACGAGCCAGTGCGGACAGGGCCTTCAGGATATACTGTATCCCCTTGTATCTCTTCAGCCTGCCAACGTAGAGCATCGTCCCGGGCGCGGCAGTGACGCCGGCTACCGGGTGGTAGTGCGCGGTGTCGATCCCGCATTCCACAACGCTGATCGAGTCCTGCTGAATGCCCCTTCGCACCAGGTCGGCCTTGGTGCTCTGAGAGATGGCCACGAAGGGACTGCCCGCATACACCGAAGGTATGAGCTTCTCCAGAGCGTTGACGTAGAGGGCCAGCGGAAGTGAGACCTCCCTGTAGGCGGTGGTCCCGAAGAGATGGGGCACCACGACCATCACCGGCGCCATCCCCCATCGCGGCGAGTAGAAAGGCAGCTTGCAGAGGTCTTCGATTATGAGGTCGAAGCTGCCGTCCAGCCGCTCGCAGAAGCGGCGGAGGCCGAGGTTGAAGGTGAGCCGGCCGCCCCTGCGGACTATCCGGATGCCGTCGATCGTCTCCGAATCCGGAAGGCCCTTCACGGAGTGTGAGACCTGGAGGACATCGTGGCCGGCCGACGCGACCCGCTTCATTATCTCGTGCAGGTGGACCTCGGCGCCTCCCATGTCGGGGTTCCGGATGTCCCTCCAGTTCAGCACCAGTATCCTCATGTACCCCCGGTCCCGTGTTGCTTCCTGGCGAACACCCCCAGGACGTAGCCGAGCCTGGGTCCGAGCCTCCTCTCCACTCCGGTGCGCAGGCTACGGCGCAACCTGTGGAGCGGAGGGAGTATGACCGGCCTGAGCGGAAGCCTGACTCCGAGCCTCATCAGAGCCTCCCTGAGGACCCTGTAGGCCAGCGAGGGAGAGAAGAAGCGGCCGTAGGCCCGGAACGGCATGAGGCCGGAGTCGCTCAGGAGCCTCTCCAGGCCGCCTCTGGTGAACTGGGTCTCCCAGCCGGCGAACCACCTGCCCAGAGCGATCAGGGGCTTCTTCAGCAGCGTGTAGACGTGGAAGGTCTGAGGGACATCCACCAGCAGGACTCCGTCGTCGCGAAGAACACGTGCGTTCTCTGACACGAGCCGGCCGGGATCCCTGAAGTGCTCGAGGACCCCCTGATGGAAGACCATGTCGAAGACGCCGTCAGCGAACGGGAGACTCTCCGCGTCGCCGCAGACCAGGAGAAGAGGGCTCCCCGCGGAGGTTGCCGCCTGCCTGGCAAGAGCCAGCGCCTCCGGAACATAGTCGAGTGCCACGGCCGTGGCGCCGTGGCTCGAGAGAGACACGCTGTCACGGGCTGTGGCCGCGCCTACCTCGAGTATGAGCCACCCCTCCACGGGCGTCGTTCGGAGGGTCTCCTCTACGATCCTGTCGTCGTTGTCGTAGATCTCGTCCAGAGGCCGGCCCCTGGTCCAGAATGCGGCCCAGCGGCGCTTCTGCTCGGAACCCTCCTCGAGCTTCTTCTCAGGCATGGTTGGTAAGGTCTATTCCACCGAAGGGTGGAAGTCAAACCGTGAGGCCGCTACTTGCCGCTGACCCGTGGAAGCTCGACCTCGTGAGCGGGCGATGGGGAAGCGTGGCGGGGGACCCCGGCAGCCAGGTCCAGCTCCATCCTGTGGAAAGGGATCCTGGCGCCGTCCGGAAAGGTCGTCTCGGCGCTGGCGGTAATGCGGAAGCCGCAGTGGCGATAGCAGGATATCGCCCTGAGGTTGGTCTGCCGCACGTGGAGCCTGACGCTGCTGACACCCAGGGCGTTCCGGGCGATCGTGACGGCCCTGCGTATGGCTGCGCGCCCGATTCCCCTGTCGAAAAGAGACTTGCGGGCGAGCAGGATGCCCAGGACCCCCACATCCTTCTGGAAGGGCTTCCTCTCGATCCAGACGGTGCCGGAGTCCCTGCCGTCAACGACTATCGCGAACCACACGAAGGACCTGTTCTGGTCGGCGAGGGAGCCGTCGAAGCAGAAAGGCGAAAGGCGGCTCATGTATCTGGCGTAGTCTATGGCCGCGCCCCAGCTCTCGAGCGAGGGAAGGTCCGAGAGCCTGATGTCCCGGAGCTCGAGCGTGAGGAAGTCCGAACGTGTCTTCATCGTGTTATCGTACCCTGTGGAATACGCTGTGTTCCAAACCTTACATGCTTACTCGGAAGTTATTGCCGCTCGAAGCGCCATTCTAAACAATGCGCGGTCTCGTGGCAACCTTCTCCGGCGCTGCGACCTCAGTCGCCGTTCATCCAGCCATGGGCAGCCTCGAGAGCCTCCGGCGGCACGGAGTGCCCCCCGGTGAAGCCGAACATGCGCACATCGAACCCGGCATCTTCCAGAACGGCGACCGCCTCCTCGGCGCTCTCGAAAGGAATGGTCCGGTCCTCGTAGCCGTGTGCGACGAAGACTCTGAGGTCGCTGGCCGACCTGATCTGCCCGGGGCTGACCCAGGTGGTGTCCAGATGGCCGGCGAAGCAGATCAGCCCATCGAAGGCCTCGGGGTTCCTTAGCGCTATGTCGTAGGCGAAGCCGGCTCCCTGTGAGAACCCGAGCAGGAACACCTCGTCCGCCTCGAACAGCGCTCTGAGGTTCTCCGTGACCCGGAGAACGTACTCCTCGGTCTCCAGAGCTGCCCGGCTCCAGAGGGTGGAGTCGGTCTCGCTCCAGGCGCCCCAGCTGTACCCCAGCCCGGGTCCGAGCGAGAAGGCGTAGGGCGCCTGCGGGGCAGCGAACACGAAATCGGGTTGCTCGAGCCTGTCGTAGAGCCCGGAGAACGACTCCGGGTTGCTGCCGTAGCCGTGGAGTCCTACGACCAGCCTGGAGGCCGCTGCATCCGTGGGGGGCCGGGGAGCCCTGATCCAGCAGGGCAGGACAGCCCCCGCTTCGTTGTAGGTCATCACGAGACCGTCCGCGAACTGGGCGCGAGCGCTCTCCAGGCTGTCGATCAGGGTGACGAAGATGCCGGACTCCCTCACCGCGTTGAAATCCGGGTCGCCCTTCGCCCAGTCCAGGTCGTCGAAGCCCGCCCGGAAGGACCGGAGAAGGTAGAGGGCGGCCAGTCTCTCCTCCCCGAGGAGGCCGAAGCAGCAGGCCAGGTTGTATATGCTCCCGGCGTCCGTGATGTTGAGTCTGAGAGCGGCCAGATAGTAGCGGGCCGCGCGCTCGTAGTCGGCAGCTTCGTAAGCCGCACGGGCCTCGTAGAGAAGCCCGTCCGGGTTGGCGTCCAGGAACTCGCCGCTGCTCAGCCTGAAGGGGTCTATGGTCTCCGGGTCGATCTGCCACTGGCCCGTTGCCGCCCGGGCATGGGCCCCGGCAGAGGCCAGGGCCATGAGAGCCAGCAGCGCTGCAGTCGTCGGGATCGCTCGCATCGGAGTCTCCGTTCCCGTGCTCAGTCGCCGAACATCCCACGTATGCCGCCCCAGGTCTGCTGCTCCAGCTCAGCGCCCTCCCAGCCGGCCAGAACGGCCATCATCCACCAGAGGGCCCGGCCCTTCTGCTCGCAGCTCTCGAAGGTCGTGTGGCCGGCCTCGTCGCCGTAGAACTGGGGGTGCTCGGAGGGGATGTCCGTTCCGCCGTAGCTGTAGGTGTGGTGCTCCCACTCCTCGGTGTCCGGGTTGAACCACCAGCAGTCGAGATCGGCGAAATCGAACAGCACCCTGTCGTTGGCCACGCAGAAGTCCCGGATCTGCTCGTTCCTCTGGTGCCTGTTGTAGCCGTCGCCGTCCTCCGCCTGGGCGTTGCCGGTCATGAACACGAACGTTACGGCAGGGAACTCGGACTCCAGCACGCACATCGAGTCCAGGTAGGCCTGGACCTGCCCCTCACCGTAGTAGTCGAGCTGGCAGCACCAGCACCACATGGAGGTGTTGATCTCGGGATTGTTGTTGAGGACGGCCCTGGTGTAGTCCATTCCCTCCTTGCTCTCCCAGTAGAGCTCCGGGGTGATGTAGGTCTCGGCCTCCTGGCCGTCGAAGATGCATAGCGCGCCTGGCGCGTCGGGCAGGTAGCAGTAGCCTATCTCGACATCGTAGTCTGGATCATCGTCCTCGATGCGCTCGACTCCCGTCGTGAGTTGGCTTCCGTGCGAGGTGTGCGCGTAATGGAGCTTCATCGTGCTCTGGACGGTCTGGATCCAGCTCATCGGTATCAGGTCCAGGGCCTCGCAGGTGTGGTCGATGATGACAGGCTGGGCCGAGGCGGCGCCCAGCACAACCAGATGCGGCATCAGGATCAGCAGCGCCGCGAAGCTGCCGGCTGTAGTTGTCCTCACGTCTTCTTCTCCTTCTGCGTTGACCGTTTTCCAATGGGCTTCACCAGACGCAGCACGGTTCCCCGGCGCCTGTTGTCGCTCGCCCAAACCTACGGCAAGGCCGAGAGGGACGCCAGTCGTCCGCACTTGACCAAGGTGAACTTTTGTTTACTTATAGTTCCATGGAGGAGTACGTTCTGCCTGCGGTGAGGAGCTACTGCAGCTTCGGAAGAGGGCTCCTGGACCCGTCGAGGATACCCGGGCTGATCGCATCCGCGGGCTTCGGGGGCGTCGTGACGGC
>JAFGKQ010000138.1 GCA_016928495.1 Candidatus Fermentibacterales bacterium | reverse complement strand
TGCTCTCCTCCATGGACAGCAATCTGTCCTTCTCGCTCCTCAGCATCCTGCTGACGGGTATGCCGGTCCAGCGGGACACAACGCTGGCGATGTTCTCCGGCGTTATCTCCTCCCGCAGCATGGCACCGTCCGTCTGGAGGCCGGCCAGCTTTTTCCTGAGCTCTTCCTGCTCGGCCTCCAGCTTCGTCAGCTCGCCATAGCGGATCTCGGCTACGCGCTGCAGGTTGCCGGCCCTCTGGGACTGAGCCTCCTCGGCTCTGAGCTCATCCGCCCTCCTGCTCAGCTCACGGATGCTCTCTATGACCTCCTTCTCGCTCCTCCACTTCGTCTCGAGCGCCCTGCGCTGCTCCTCCAGGTCAGCCAGATCGAGCTCCAGAGCCTTCAGCCTCTTCCTCGAGGACTCGTCCTTCTCTCGCTTGAGGCCCTCTCCCTCGATCTCCAGCTGCATGATCCTCCTGGCTATCTCGTCGATCTCGGAGGGCATGCTGTCGATCTCGATCCGCAGACGGCTCGCGGCCTCGTCTACCAGGTCTATTGCCTTGTCCGGCAGGAACCTCCCGCTGATGTACCTGTCCGAAAGCCGGGCGGCGGCTATGAGCGCGGAGTCCTGTATCCTGATGCCGTGATGCACTTCGTAGCGCTCCCTCAGGCCCCTCAGGATGCTGATCGTGTCCTCCACGGAGGGCGCCTCCACGATGACGGGCTGGAACCGGCGCTCGAGCGCAGCGTCCTTCTCAACATGCTTCCTGTACTCGTCCAGCGTGGTCGCTCCTATGCAACGAAGCTCCCCTCTCGCCAGCGGCGGCTTCAGCATGCTGGACGCATCCACGGCGCCCTCGGCAGCGCCGGCTCCGACGATCGTGTGCATCTCGTCGATGAAGAGGATGATGCGGCCCTCTGCGGAGACGATCTCCTCCAGGACCGCCTTCAGCCTCTCCTCGAACTCCCCCCTGTACTTCGCTCCGGCAACGAGGGAGCCCATGTCCAGCGCAACGACGCGCTTGTCCCTGAGCGTCTCCGCGACATCCCCGGAGGCTATCCTCTGGGCCAGGCCTTCGACGATCGCAGTCTTGCCGACGCCGGGCTCACCTATCAGGACAGGATTGTTCTTCCTGCGTCTTCCCAGCACCTGCATCACTCGACGGATCTCGTCATCCCGGCCGATCACCGGATCCAGCTTCTCCGTGGCAGCGAGGGAGGTGAGGTCCCTCGTGTACCTCTCGAGCGCGTCGTAGCTCTCCTCCGCGCTTTCCGAGTCCACACTGGAGCTGCCTCTGACCGTCGAGAGCGCCTCCAGGAACCGTTCCTCCGAAACGCCGCCGGCGCGCAGCAGCCCGGAGACCTCCCCGTCCGTGGAGATCATCTCGAGGAACAGGTGCTCGCAGGCAACGAACCGGTCCTTCAGCGCTCCCGCTCTCTTCTCCGCACCGGAGATGATCTTTGCCAGGGACCGCGATATCCCGGGATCCCCGCCGGCACCAGCCACTCTCGGGAGCCTCTCGAGAGCCCCTCTGACGGCACTGGCCAGCTCCCTGGCCGGGACCTCCATCCTGGCGAGAACGGCTGGCACTACGCCCTTCTCATCCTCGAGAAGGGCCCTGGCAAGATGGAGGGGCCTTGCTTCCGGATTCGCGTTGTCCCGGGCGTATCGCAGCGAGCTCTCTATTGACTGTCTGGCCTTTATGGTGAACCTGTCAGCGTTCATGCCTACTCCTCTCGATGTGCAGTGAAAGCAAATTGCCCGCCACCCCGAGGAGGTCCCCGGGCTACCCGACACAACGCGGGGCCTGACACCATCGATACGGTTCTGCCGCATCGCCCTGCAAGCGCCCAGGGTAACGGGGACAGCCCGGCGACGAAGGCTCGGCGGCCCCCCATCGCGCCACAATGGCGCGCGCTGGTGGCTTTACCGGGGGCCCCGGCTTTCTTAGCTTTCCGCAGTTGGCGTTCTCTTCGAGTGTTCCGGATTCTCAGCCCTACTCGACCGGAGGGTTACGAGCAATGACCAGAGTCGGAATAGTCGGCCTCGGATACTGGGGGCCGAACCTGCTTCGCAACATCTACTCGAACAGGCGATGCGGTGACAGGATCGTCATCTGCGACAGCGACGAGACCAGACTGGCCAGGAGCAGCGAGCGCTACCCCTCTCTCAAGGCCACGCCGCGCTACCAGGACCTGCTGGACGACCGGTCCATCGAGGCCATAGTCATCGCAACCGGTGTCACCACCCACTTCGAGCTGGCGCGCATGGCCCTGAAGGCTGGCAAGCACGTCTTCGTCGAGAAGCCCTTCGCCTCCAGCGTGGCGGAGGCCGAGGAGCTGGTAAGCCTTGCCGACAGCATGAGCCTGGTGTCTATGGTCGGCCACACCTTCCTGTACTCCCCTCCCGTGCTGAAGGTCAGAGAGATCATAGAGCGGGGCGAGCTTGGCGACATCCTGTTCGTAACATCGACAAGGGTGAACCTGGGTCTCCATCAGAAGGACGTTTCCGTGATCTGGGACCTTGCCCCTCACGACTTCTCCATGATCTTCCACTGGCTGGGCGAGGAGCCCGACGAAGTCGAGGCCTTCGGCGAGGCTTTCGTTCAGGACGGCATACCGGACGTGGCCTTCATCAACCTCCGCTTCCCCTGCGGGGCGATCGCCAACATACAGCTCGCCTGGCTGGCCCCATCCAAGCTGAGGCGCACCGTCATAGTCGGCAGCAGCAAGATGCTCGTCTACGATGACACCGAGCCCTACGAGAAGATCAAGGTCTACGACAAGGGAGTCGTGCGACTGATGGAGCCCGAGAGCTTCGGCGAGTTCCAGCTCTCCTACCGCACCGGCGACATAGTCTCTCCTAAGCTCGATGGAGTGGAGCCCCTGGCGGAGGAGATGGACGACTTCCTCAGATGCATCGAGACCGGAGGTACGCCCCGCAGCTCGGGAAGCAACGGTCTCATGGTCGTCAGGGCTCTCGAGAAGGCAGAGCAGAGCCTCCTCGGAAGGTCCTGAGCCCGAAGGGAGCTCATTGCCTGACGGGTCTTCCACCGTTCTCGTTCGGCTGAGCAACCTCACGGTTTCCGACGACAAGGGCTCTCGGACCGAGCTTGCCGTCCTGGCCGGAAGCCACTTCGTCATGCTCGACGAGCGCGTCCGGGCATCCAGGTCCATTGCGAGGATCATAGCGGGTCTGGAGTCCCCGCAGGCCGGGTCCTGTACCGTCGGGCGCCGGCAGCTCGATGTCGCCCTGCCGGAGGCAAGGCGCTCCGTCGGCTACGTTCCCAACCCCCCCGTGGTCCTCAGGGGACTGAGCTTGCTGCGGTTCCTGAGGCTGGCCTCCGACTCCTACGGTCTCCAGCACCGGGACAGGGAAGCCACCATCGAGCAGGTCGCCGAGTGGTGCGATCTCAGCGAGCACCTCCACCTCCCGCTCGAGGAGCTGGACAGGACGGAGCTCTACATGGCCAGCTTCGCCGCGGCATTGCTTCACCATCCCTCCGTGCTGATCCTGGAGGGCCCTCTGCCTCAGCAGGTAACCGATCGCCTCCCCAGCCTGCGCCAGGCAGGCAAGGCGATCATCTCCTCGGCCGTCTCCGTCGCCGAGGTTCCGCGCACCGCCGACAGGATAGGCCTTTGCGACGCTTCGGGCATAGCCGTGACCACGACGGTCGGAGAGCTTCTCGAAGCCTGCAGGAAGCTCTGCATGCTGGAGGTGTCCTTCCAGCCGCGCCTCTCCCGGGATCAGCTCGAGGCCATACCCTCTGTCCAGCAGGTCGTTTCGACCAGATCGGGCTTCCGGCTCGGTGTATCCTCACTCGAGGCTGCCCTCGTGGCGATCGTGAACACCGCCAGAGCCAACGCCAGGAGGATAGTCGAGCTGGGGACCGCTTCACCATCTGTTGATCAATTGATCAACTATTTTGATTATCTGAGATTCCCGGAGGACGGCACCCTCTTCGAGGGGGAGAGAGCCGGCAGAACATGAGGCTGGAGCTGTCGGTGATCAGGATGGTGCTGGCCACCGCGCTGGGAAAGCCGGCCTTCTGGCTGGCCCTCGCAGTCATCGCGGCAGCCGGCCTTGCATGTTCGGGATGCGGGTTCCCGGTCCCGGTCCTGGTGGCTTCCTACCTCTGCTGCGGAGCGCCTGCCTGTCTCATCGGGCTCTGGCGGCGAAGCAGGCAGAGGCGGGAGCTCGTGAGGCTGCTCGATGGATCGCTCCGTGGCCGCTCTCCGGTCCTGGTCTCTGAGAT
>JAFGKQ010000137.1 GCA_016928495.1 Candidatus Fermentibacterales bacterium | reverse complement strand
CGGCCTCTCCTCCGGACCCGACCTCCTGATCTCCCTGGCCAGATCTTCGATGCTCTTCCCGTCGAGCACGAATGGTGGCTGCCCGGTGATCAGCCAGTAGAGCAGCACACCCAGGGAATAGATGTCGCTCCTCCTGTAGACAGCCTTGCCGGCAACCTGCTCGGGCGCCCTGAAGCAGAGCTCGAATGCCGAGGCGTGGGACTCGCCGGGCGAGGAGAGACCGGCCAGCTCGTAGAAGCCGATGTCCGTGAGCTTCACCAGCCCCTTCGGGGACACGATGATGCTGGAAGGCTTGATCCCGGCGTGGATGACCTTCATCGAGTGCAGGTAGCAGACTCCGTCCACGATCTGCGAATAGATGCCGAGCGTGTCGCCGCTGACGGCGCCGGGAGCCGAGTTCCGGTCGTACCACCTCCCCAGATCGTCGCCCTCCATGTACTGGTAGCAGAAGGCAACCGAGCGGTCCAGTCCAGTCCCGGACTCGATGCAACCGTAGAAGCGGCAGATGTTCCTGTGACTCAGCCCCTCCAGGACCGGTCCCAGCTTCTCCATGGCCGGTCGAAAGCCGGGACGGGCGGCTGCCTCGCTGCTCAGGAGCTTGATCACGACATCCCTGCCGGTCTTCTCCTCGACGGCCCGGAACGCGCGGGAAGGCCCGACATCGAGTTCCACGATCATCCTGTAGCCGGGGAATTCCACGCTCATGCCGCTCGACTGACCGGGAGACCGGCCTGCGTCCTCAGGTCCTGGTGGCGGCGGGACCCCGGAGCGTCTATTGAAGTGGGCCCTTCAGGGAGAGGCCATGATCGAGTCCATGGCCCGACTCTCGAGGTCTCCCACTCTCCGCAGAACGGAGACCCAGAGGGATCTTCCGGACTCCGTGGCGAGCCGGTCGAGCATCCCGGGGCCGGCCAGGGAGTCCATGAGCTCGGAGACCTGTAGGTAGGCTGACGAGGCGACTTCGAGACCGGAGAGGTCGAGGGAGGTCGAGGAGAGCGAGTCGAGGAAGGCGGATGCGATCGCCCTCCTCTCGCCTATCGTCTCGGCGACCCTGTGGCAGGTCCTGGAGCCCTCCGAGAATGCGGGAGAGCCCGGAGACGGAAAGGAGTCGCTCTCGAGCCAGGCGATCCAGGATGGGAAGCACTCTTCTCCGACTGCGTACTCGTCGCTGGCGGGTCTCCGCAGCTCATCGAAGAGCGCGGGCCTCCAGCTCGTCATGTACATTATCGTCCTGGCGAACGGCAGTGCCGAGCCGAGGGCGAGGCCCGGACCCGGTGGGGGCCCCACGGAAGAGACCGCCACGACCGTGCTGCAGGAGACAGCGCTGACGACCCGACCGAACCTGTCGTAGCCGTAGAGAGTGTCACCGTAGAGTTGATAGCCGGTGACCAGGACGGTCCCGTGCCTTCCGAAACCGGTGGCTATCGCCGGATAGCCCGCACTGACCGAGTTCCTCGCAACCGCCACGCATCTGGTCAGGGTACCGGTCGTCACCGCGGGGATGCCCCCTGCCGAGGCCATCTTCCTGTCGAACCACGAAGCATCGGACCTGGCTGCGGTGATCGAGGCAGCCGGTCTGTACCACTCGCTCCAGAAGGCGGCTCCGGAGGCGAGCACGATGGTCTCGTAGGGTACGGGGGAGCCAAGGAAGGCGCATATCGCCGTCCATCCCGCAGCCCGAGCGTCCTTGCCCATCATGAATGGCGAGGGGTCCAGGCCTTCCAGGAACACGGACTGAGACGAGACCTCGGCCTCCGGGCCTGCCGTGGTGAGCCCGTGGAAGCCGGTTCGAAGCGATGTCTCTATGATGGAGTCACCCCTCATGAGGGAGAGCTCACAGGCACCGAAGCCGATCAGGGAATCCGCGTGAGTGGGGCTTCTCGGGACTATGGACGAGACCATCAGGAGCAGGTCGCCGGGCAGGATTCCGGCATCGTCGGCTGATCCGCCTGGCAACACCGCTGTCACGGTCAGGTAGCTGCCCGAGAAAGACGGGTCGGCTGCAAGCACCGGCTGCTGGGTTGCGGAAAACGGGATCAGGAGGAGAACGGCAATCAGCCCATACGGTACACGCATGCGCCACATCTCCTCCCCAGCACCCCGGCCGAGGGCCCGGGCGCAGTCCGATGTGACAACGCTCCACTCCTGATGCGCTTTATACAAACTTCCGCGGGGAGTGACAACACATGGGCTCTAGGGGTCCGGCGACGCGCCGTCCGGCTTTCCCGCTCCTTCGGGGTGGATCTGCATCCTGTAGAGCTGCTCGTACCTGGGGCAGCGCTCCATCAACTCGGCGTGGGAGCCGTGATCGAGTATTCTCCCCTCGTCCACCACGGCGATCCTGTTGGCCATAGCTATACTGCTGAAGCGGTGGGCTATGAGAAGGGTCGTCCTGCCGCGCATCAGTCTCTCGATGGCTTCCTGGACCAGTCTCTCGGAGTCCGAGTCCAGCGAAGACGTAGCTTCGTCCAGAAGCAGGATCGAGGGATCCTTGTACATGGCTCTTGCGATCGCCAGCCTCTGTCTCTGTCCCCCGGAGAGCGAGTGCCCTCCTTCGCCGATCACGGTCTCGAAACCATCCGGAAGCGACTCTATGAACTCGAGCGCGTTCGCTTCCCGGGCAACACGAGCCAGATCCCGGGCTATGGCAGGGTCGCGCGGATCCGGCTCGAGCCCGTAGCCTATGTTGCTCGCGACCGATGCGTTGAACAGGACGGTGTCCTGGGTCACCACTCCCAGGAGGGCGCGAAGGGACCGCACGCTCACGTCTCTGAGATCGTGGCCGTCCATCGTTATGCGGCCCCCGTCGGGGTCGTAGAATCTTGCCAGGAGCCCGGCAATCGTCGTCTTCCCGGCGCCGCTCGGGCCCACGAGAGCCAGGATCTCGCCCTTCTCGATGCCAAGGCTCATGCCCCTGAGCACGGGCGGG
>JAFGKQ010000136.1 GCA_016928495.1 Candidatus Fermentibacterales bacterium | reverse complement strand
TCACGCTCGCCGTCTATGGCCCCGACTACCGGGAGCCCCTCCTGGAGTACTCGGACATGGATATGGACGGTGACTACGCGAGGGAATCGATAACGGTCCAGATCCCCAGGAGCGGCAGGTACTACGTGAAGGTCGGGGCCTACAGCGGTTCGACTACTCCCTTCGACCTTGTGACGTCGTTCGCCCTCTACGGCCAGGACCTGCCGGGAGATCCTGACGGAGTGAGCGCCTCGGCCAGGCCTGTCAGTCTCGGCGACTGCCGCGCCCCCGGCGGCTTCAGGGACATGCTCGACGGGGCAGCCGGCGACTACAGGGACTGGTTCCGCTTCCAGCCCGAGGAGTCCGGGCTCCTGCTGGTGAGCGTCATTGCCGACACCGGGGGGGACCTCATACTGTCGGCTCACGGCTCCGACGACCCGCTCGAGAGCGAGCTCGCCAGGTCGGATAGCGACTACGACGGCAACTACGGCAACGAGAGAGTGGTCGTGGACTGCGAGCCCGGACACCCGATACTCATCCAGGTGCAGGGCTACGGCACATACGTCGCGGACCAGTACACGCTCAGGCTGAGCTTCATGCCGATCGAGAGCGACGCCCGGTCCGGGGAGCGCTGAGCTTGGAGAAGAAGAGAAGGGTCGTGATCTCGGCATCCGGGAGGGTCTCGCAGCTCCCTGCCTACCTGTTCGCCGAGATAGACAGGCAGAAGAAGCTGGCGGCCTCCAGAGGACTCGACCTGATCGACTTCGGCATCGGTGATCCCGATCAGCCGACTCCTCCCCATGTGGTAAGGGAAGCCGCCGCCGCGGTTGCCGAGCCATCCTTCCACAGGTACCCGGTCGGCAGGGGGAGCGGGTTCTTCATCGAAGCTGTCGGCGGCTGGATGGAAAGGGAGTTCGGAGTGCGCCTGGGCAGGGACATCGCCTGCGGTGCGCTGATAGGCTCGAAAGAGGGGCTCTCGCACGTGCCCTCGGTCTTCTGCAACCCGGGGGACATAGTCCTCGTCCCGAACCCGGGCTATCCCGTGTACCGCTCTGCAGCCATCCTGGCCTGCGCCGATCCGTTCGACGTCCCGCTGCTGGAGGCCAACGGTTTCCTCCCTGACGTGGAGAAGCTGGACAGGGGAATGGTCAGGCGGGCAAGAGCGATGTACCTGAACTACCCGAACAACCCGACGGGGGCAGTCATAAGCTTCGAGCAGATGCACGCGCTCGTGGACTTCGCGCGCAGGGAGGACATCCTGCTCATCTCCGACAACTCCTACAGCCATGTGAGGTTCGACGGCAATCCTCCGCTCTCCTTCCTTCAGATAGAAGGCGCGGACGAGGTCTGCCTGGAGTTCCACTCACTCTCGAAGACCTTCAACATGACCGGCTGGAGGGTCGGCTTCGTGGTCGGCGGCACACATCTGGTCGAGACCTTCATGAACGCCAAGGAGAACATGGACTCCGGGGTCTTCACCGCCGTGCAGAAGGCTGCGGAGGCTGCGCTGGGCTCCGGTCGGGAGTGGATCGACAGCCTGCTGGCCACCTACTCCGAACGGCGGGCCCTGCTGGCCGGGGGGCTCCGCAAGCAGGGTTGGCACCTCTGTGAGAGCGAAGGCACCTTCTACCTGTGGATGAAGGTCCCTGTCGGGTACGATTCCATGGGCTTCACGAGAAAGCTCATCACGAGCGCCGGGATAGTCGTGACGCCCGGTAGCGGCTTCGGGAGCTTCGGCGAGGGCTACGTGCGCTTCGCCCTCACGGTGCCGGCGGCGCGCATCTCCGAGGCCATCGGAAGGCTCGAGCTGCTCTCGATGCCCGGCAGGAGAATGGGGCGGAAGGTCAGGAAGGACCGAGGGCGGTGAGGCTGGACATGCCGCCTGAACCGGGGTGTGGGACGGCGGCATGCCGGAGCGCTCGCTGCCCTGGCCTGGTGCGGGGCATACCGACCGAGCGGGGAGTGGGCGGGTGAAGACCGGCAGTGTGCCCGGGGCCATCTGCGTGCTCAGGCTCGAGGGTATCCCGCTCAGAGTCTTCCTGGGCTCCTCCCCTCGCGAAAGGCTCTTCCCCCGCACCGTGGACGTCGATGTCAGCTACCTGCTCGAGTCCGGGCAGGATGTTCCGGCGACCCCTCTCGACTATGACCTGATCTGCTCCGCACTCGATGGGCTGAGCGGCTCTGGTTATGATTACGTGGAGCAGTTGTGCGCTGACATAATGCACCTTCTCGAGAGGCTTGCCGCTCAGGGGCGCTGGCGCGTGACCGTCCGCAAGGAGTCCCCTCCGACCAAGCCGGGCATCCAGCGCGCAAGCTTCGAGATGGAGCGATGATCTGGCAGCGCTGTCCGCCATAGGCCTCGGAAGCAACCTGGGCAATCGGGTGGAGTCCCTGCTGCAGGCCTGCAGGACTATCAGAGAGGACTCGAGGACCGCCTGCTTCGAGGTTTCGGGTCTCTACCTCACTGAGCCGGTGGAAGGCGTCGAGGGAGACTGCTTCGTGAACTGCGCCGTGCTCATAGACTGGCTGGGGAGCTCAGCGGACCTGCTCGAGCTTTGCAGGGAGTGCGAGAGGCAGGCGGGCTCCGCGCTCGAGAAGCACCATCGGGCCAGGACGCTGGACGCCGATCTCCTCTTCTTCCAGGGCGAGAGCGTGCGGACGGAGGGGCTCACACTGCCTCATCCCGCCATGTCCGGCAGGCGCTTCGTGCTGGAGCCGCTATCCGACATCGCTCCCGAGGTCGTGCCAACCGGACTGGATCAGAGCATCGCGGGCCTTCTTGCTCGCTGCCCCGAGGGCGGCAGGGTCGAGCTCCTGCTCGCCGCGGAGGATGTGGCATGCCTTCTCTGAGTGACCGCACTGGACGCTACGTTGTTGTAGAGGGGCCCATCGGAGTGGGCAAGACGACGCTCTGCAGGCTGCTCGGTCGACGATGGGGAGCCAGGCTTCTTCTCGAGGAGGTGGAGGAGAACCCTTTCCTCCCGCTCTTCTACAGGAACCGCAAGACCTTCGCCTTCCAGACCCAGGTGTTCTTCCTCCTGAGCAGGTTCAGGCAACAGCAGAAGATAGCTCAACTGGACCTGTTCTCGGACAGGATCGTCTCCGACTACATGTTCGCCAAGGACAGGATATTCGCGTCCATCACCCTCGAGGAATCCGAGCTTGCTCTCTACCAGAAGCTGGCCGATCTGCTCGAGCCGAGGCTTGCCAGACCGGATCTCGTCGTATACCTCCAGGCCTCGGTAGACGTGCTCCTCGCCCGCATATCGAAGCGGGGCAGGTACTACGAGAGAGACATATCCCGAAGTTACCTGGCTCAGCTCATCGAGGCCTACAATGAGTACTTCTTCAGACTGAGAGAGCAGGCTGCCCTGATAGTGAACGCCAGCTACTCGGACCTCTCGAAGGAAGGGGAGGCTCTCGACAGGCTGATCGACGCGATCGAGAGGCACTCTGGCGGGATCGTGACCTACGTCTCCGACATGACGGGGGTGTGAGGACTGATCAGACTCACGACCGAGTCCGGATTGAGGGGGCACCTGGAGAGGGTCCGGGTCGAGGGCGGTCCCAGCCTCGCCCTGGTGCCCACCATGGGAGCTCTCCACGAGGGACATCTGAGCCTCGTCCGGATAGCCCTCGGAAGGTCGGACCTGGTCGCCGTCTCGATATTCGTGAACCCGATGCAGTTCGGGCCCGGGGAGGACTTCGCCAAGTACCCGCGGGACATCGAGTCCGACCTCGATCTGCTCTCGGATGAAGGCGTCGGGATCGTGTTCGCGCCGGAGTCCGACGCGGAGTTGTATCACGAGGGGTTCTGCACGAGCGTGGCATGCCGCAGCCTGGTCGAGGACAGGCTCTGTGGCAGGTTCCGCCCCGGGCACTTCGAGGGTGTGGCAACCGTCTGCACCGTGCTGTTCATGATGTTCAGGCCGGATATCGCCGTCTTCGGACAGAAGGACGCCCAGCAGCTTGCCCTGGTCCGCCGGATAGCGAAGGACCTCAGGCTGGGGGTCGAAGTTGTTGCCGGGCCGATCGTCCGGGAGACCGACGGTCTGGCCATGAGCTCGAGGAACCGGTATCTTTCCGCGGAAGAGCGCAGACAGGCGCCGGCTATCTACAGGGGCCTCGCGCGCGCAGGTGAACTCGCGGCCGGTGGCGAGACCAGGTCGCGGGTTTTGCTTGAGGGGGCCAGGAGCGTCATCGAGGCCGGTGGAGACCTTATCAGGCTTCAGTACCTCGAGCTCGTGGACCCCATGACGATGGAAACGATGCGGGAGCTGGATCGGGAAGGCCTGCTTGCCGTTGCGGCCCACGTCGGACCCACGCGCCTGATAGACAACGCGCTTCTGACTCCCGCACCACGGTAACCGGAGGACACCACAGCATGATGCGCTGCTTTCTCGGCTCGAAGCTCCACCGCATGGTCGTGACGGAGGCAGATCCGGACTACGCCGGGTCCATTACCCTGGACCGGGATCTGCTGGATCTCGCCGGGATGCTGCCGTGGGAGAAGGTGCTGGTCGGCAACCTCAGGAACGGCTGCAGGTTCGAGACCTACGTCATAGAAGCGGAGAGAGGCTCGGGCACGGTCTGCGTGAATGGAGCCGCCGCACGCCTCGTCTCGATCGGCGACAGGATCATAGTAATGCAGTTCTTCTGGGCAGACCCGGATGCGGAGTCCATACCCAGGCCACGAGTCGTCGTGGCCAACGAAGTCGACAACCTCGATCCCAGGCTTCTCTCATGAGCGAAGCAGCGCCTGTGCTCTGCGTCATCCTGGCCGCAGGCAAAGGCAAGAGGATGCACAGCGCGCTTCCCAAGGTGGCACACGAGGTGCTCGGAAAGCCCATGATCGGCAGAGTGGTCGAGTCCGCGAGGAGCGCAGGTCTTCAGGATATCCTGGCCGTCATCGGACACGGAAAGGAGGCCCTCCTGCCGCTGCTCGCCTCGCTTCGCGTGCCCTGGGTGACACAGGAGCGGCAGCTTGGTACCGCCGACGCTCTTCGCGTTGCCATCGAAGACCGGAGCTACTCCGAGGTCCTGGTTCTCCTTGGCGATGTTCCGCTGCTGACTGCGGGGATCATACGGAAGCTCGTCGAGGAGCGCCGCTCGGCCGATGCGGCAGTGACCGTCCTGACATCCGTGCCCCCTGACCCCTCCGGCTATGGGAGGATCGTCAGCGAGAACGGTGACATCGTCCGCATCGTCGAGGAGAGGGACGCCGGAGAGCGGGAGAGGTGCATCGGAGAGATCAACACCGGGCTCATGTGCTTCGATGGAGATCCTCTCGAGGGGCTGCTCGCGCAGGTCGCCAAGGACAACTCGCAGGGCGAGTTCTACCTGACCGACACCATATCGATAGCCAGGTCCACGGGTCTGCGCTGCACCGGCGTACCGGCGACCGACTGGAGAGAAGTAATGGGAGTGAATGATTTCGAGCAGCTTGCCGAGGCGACCGAGCACCTCAGGAAGCTGGTGATCAGGGCGCACATGGAGCGCGGGGTCTGCTTCGCCGATCCCGGCGGCTGCTGGGTCGAGGAGGGCGTGATGATAGGCCGGAACGTCACCGTGGGCCGCCTGGTCAGGCTCTCGGGGCGTTCCGTTATCGGTGACGGTTGCGTTCTCGGAGACGGCTGCATAGTCCATGACTCGACACTGGAGGACGGTGAGGTCCTCGCGCCGTTCAGCGTTCTAGGCCCTTCGACTGGAGGCCGTTCCGGATGAGTCCCGGGAGCGATTCTCTCTGGGCACCCTGGCGCGGGGAGTACGTGCGCGGAGATGCCGGGTCGCCCGGTGAGTGCCTGTTCTGCAGGGCCGCGTCCGACCGCTCCCATGACAGGGAGAACCTGGTCCTGTTCCGCAGGGAAGGGTGCATGGTCCTGCTCAACAGGTTCCCGTACATAAACGGCCATTTGATGATCGCGCCCGAGCGCCACGTAGGCTATTTTGCCGGGCTCTCCGGGGACGAGCTGCGCGCGATGACCGGGCTGATAGTGCTTGCCGAGAGCGCTCTGCGCAGGGGGATGAGGGCCGAGGGGATGAACGGAGGCTGGAACCTCGGCAGATGCGCGGGCGCGGGAGTGGAGGGCCACCTCCACGTGCACCTCCTGCCCCGATGGTCCGGCGACACCAATTTTCTCACCACTGTCGCCGGCACGAGGGTCATCTCCGAGTCTCTGGAGGAGAGCTATGACCTGCTCGGGCCTCTGCTGTCCTCGGGAGAAGCGGCCGGCGGCGGAGAACCCCCGGGAGAGCCCCCGCCTCGAGAAGCCCCATGACCCCTGCCGGCAGGAGACCCAGAACCGCTGCCGGGCTAATCGCTCTGGCAGCGGTCGTCTGTCTGGCCATAGCCGGGGCGCTTCTTCTCGAGCCGGAGGGCGGAAGTCAGGAGAGCAGCCCGGCGCCCCTGGCTCCGGACATCACCCCGGGGTTCGAAGCGAGGGGTGACACGATCGGCATCAGGGTCCTGAACGGCACGGACGAGAATTTCCTGGCCAGCGATGTACAGAGGTACCTTCTGGGAAAGAGCGGCGGAGGGCTGCTGTTCGTGGCTCCCGGACAGCCCGAGAACGCTCCCAGGCCGGAGGACGGGAGCCCCCTGGAGGAGACGGTCGTGGTCTCCCATGTGGGTGACCTTGGCGCTGCGTCGGGGGTGGCCCGCCTGCTCCATCTCGATCCCGTTCGCAACGTTGTCTGGGAGGTGGACCCGGAGCTCGTGAGGCGGGGGATAGAGGTCAGCGTGCACCTGGGAACGGACGTTCAGGCGATCCGGGATCAGTTGCTTCCCTACGAGGACGGCAGCCCGCCCGGTCCGTGACGGTCACAGCACTCGAATGGAGGAAGGCTTGCTCTCCGATTCCGAACTGAGCCCTCTGGTGGAGGCCATTCACGAGAGGCACGGTACTGCAGTGAAGGCTCTCGACATGAGCTCGTTCCCGCTTCTCGTCGATGCTTTCGTGATCGCTTCGTCGGACAACAGGATCCAGAGCAGAGCCATAGCCGATCGTGTGATCGATAGAGCGGAGCAGGCCGGCATGAGGCTGGACCACCGCGAGGGCTACGAGGAGGGGAGCTGGATCCTGCTCGACTTCTCGGGTGTGGTCGTCCACATCTTCCTCTCGGACCGCAGGGAGTACTACAACCTGGAGATGCTCTGGAACGATGCTCCGGGCAGGGAGTACCCGGATGCCGGAAGCGCGGGTGAATAGAGGATCATGAGCCTGGCGGACGATGACCGGCTGATCGGCACCCGGTCTCGCATCTCGGCGGCAATGACCGGGATGATACGCGAGAGATGGGGCATCGCTGCCGAGGTCGACCTCGGCCCGCCCCGGGATGCGAGCTTCGGAGACGTCAGCAGCCAGATCGCGCTGTCCATCGCCGGGCAGCTCGGGCTGCCACCGCGCGATATCGCGGACGACATGGTGGCTGCGCTCCGGGAGCAGTCCCCGTCGCTCGGGCTCGCCGAGGTATCCGTGGGAGGGCCCGGGTTCGTGAACCTCAGGTTCTCGGACGAGTACCTCGAGGACTTCCTCGGCCTGCTCGACGCACGTGGGCTCTGCGGGTGCCTGCCGGACGTCGGCAGAGGAAGACGGGCCATGGTCGAGTTCGTCAGCTCCAATCCGACCGGCCCTCTCACCGTGGGCCATTGCAGGCAGGCCGTACTGGGCGACACGATCGCATCGCTTCTCCGCCATGTGGGCTGGAAGGTCGATCGGGAGTACTACTACAACGACTCGGGAAGGCAGATCGAGCGTCTCGCCCATTCCCTCGCGTCGAGGTACAGCGACATCGTCTCCGATGGAAGCACACCCTTCCCGGAGGATGGCTATCAGGGTGGCTACATCGAGAGCTGGGCCGGCGACCTCGCGTGCCGGACCCGATGCTTCCGCTGGCCCGACGATGCAGCCGAGTTCGCTTCGTTCGCGTTGGAGAGAGCCATGGCGATGATCGAGCAGGATCTCGATCGCCTCGGCATCAGGTTCGATAGGTTCTTCAGAGAGACCGAGCTGATCCCGGAGAAGACCGAGAGGGCCATAGCCTCGATGAGGGAGGTCGCCACCCCCGATGGCCCGCTTGCCTACGACGATTCCGAGGGGAAGACATGGATCAGGCTCACCGCTCTCGACCGGCCCGAGGACAGGGTAGTGAGGAGAGCGGACGGCAGGTACACCTACAGGCTCCCCGACATAGCCTATCACCTCGACAAGCTGCAGAGGGGATACGACCTGCTCGTGGATGTCTTCGGCTCTGATCACCTGGACACCAGCAGAGACGTCGTCGCCTGCGTCAGGAGGCTTGCCGGACCCGGGGAAGTGGACCGGAAGCTGCGAGTAGTGATCCACCAGTTCGTGACCCTGATGGAGGGGGGCAGGAAGGTCCGCATGTCGACCAGGGCGGCCAGCTACGTGACTCTGGGCGAGCTGATCGATCTGGCAGGCTCGGCCGACGTGACCAGGTACCTCTTCCTGACACGCAGGGCAGAGGCTCACATGGATTTCGACCTGGACCTGGCCAGGAAGCAGTCGGACGAGAATCCTGTCTACTACGTGCAGTACGCGCATGCCAGGATAAGCGGGATACTGAGGAACGCCAGAGAAGAAGGGATCGGGCTTCCCTCGGCGCCCGGCTCCGTTCGCGGCCTCCTGCGCCATCCGCGGGAGCGCGAGCTGATGCGGCTGCTCCAGGAGTGCCCGTTCCAGGTCGAGGCGGCCGCGGCCGCTCTCGAGCCTCACAGGCTGACGGAGCTGATGGCCGAGATCGCATCGGCCTTTCACGGGTTCTACCACTCGGTAAGGGTGCTCCAGGCCGAGGAAGGCAGTGATACCGCCTCCGCGCGTCTGCTGCTTACGTCGGCAACGGGGAAGGTCCTGCGGGACCTCCTGGGAATGGTCAGGGTAGAGGCGCCCGAGAGGATGTAGCACAGCTCCCGGCAGGAACACCAGGGAGCTGCAGGTCTGAATGGGGACAGGCATGGCCATACTGGTTGTTGGATCCGTTGCTCTGGACACGATAACGACGCCCGCCGGCAAGGTCGAAGAGCAGCTCGGCGGCTCTGCAATCTACTTCTCGCTTGCCGGGTGCACCTACCAGAGCGTGAGGATCGTAGGGGTCGTGGGACCGGACTTCCCGGTGACCGAGAAGCGTTTCCTCGAGTCGAAGGGGGTCGACCTGCGAGGGCTGGCCACGGGGCAGGGCCCCACGTTCAGGTGGGAGGGCATCTACGGCCCCGACTACGGTGATGCCCGGACCATCAGGACTGAGCTCGGGGTCTTCGCGAGCTTCCAGCCCCAGCTTCCACGGGAGTTCAGGAGCACTCCGCACGTGTTCCTGGCGAACATCGACCCAGCCCTCCAGTTGCAGGTTCTCGACCAGGCGAGCGATCCCAGGTGGATCGCGGTGGACACGATGAACCTCTGGATCGAGCGTCAGCGGGACAGGGTGCTCGAGGTCCTCAGGAGGGTGGACCTCGTGTTCCTGAACGCCAGCGAGGCTCAGCAGATCGCGGGCAGGAAGAACCTCTTCGAGGCAGGCAGGTTCGTGCTGGACCAGGGGCCGAAGTACGTGGTGATAAAGATGGGCGCCAGCGGTGTGATGGCTCTCGGCGGACCCCATCCGTTCGTGCTTCCCGCAGTTCCACTGGAGGATGTCGTGGACCCGACGGGGGCAGGGGACAGCTTTGCCGCGGGGATGCTCGGCTACCTCGCGAGCGTGAACAGCAAGCTGGATTTCGAGAGCGTCAAGCTGGGACTCGCCCACGGATCCGTGACGGCGAGCTTCGCTGTAGGCGGGTTCGGGGTCAACTGCTTCCGTGACCTCGAGGAGAAGGACATCAACGAGCGTCTTCAGTACTACCTTTCGACCAATCAGCTGAGCGGAGGTGGCAGGTGAGCGCGGGCAGGGCCGACTCCTACGGCAGGAGCGGTGTGAGCCTCGAAGCCGCCGACAGGGCCACGGAGGCCATGAAGGCAAGCGTGAGGAGCACCTACAACAGCCTGGTCCTGTCGGACGTGGGCTCGTTCGGTGGCATGTTCCGGGCCAGCTTTCCGGCATGCGAGGATCCGATCCTCGTCGCCAGCACCGATGGTGTCGGAACCAAGCTCAGGGTTGCTTCCATGGCCGGGGACTACTCGACGGTGGGGCGCGACCTCGTGAGCCACTGCGTCAACGATATCCTCGTCCAGGGGGCGCGGCCCCTGTTCTTCCTGGACTACATCGCCTGCGGGAAGCTCGATCCGTCGGTCGTTGCCTCCATCGTCGAGGGGCTCGCGGGTGGCTGCCGGGACGACGGCTGCGTGCTGCTGGGAGGCGAGACGGCCGAGATGCCGGGGTTCTATGGCGAGGGGGACTATGACGTTGCCGGGACCATAGTGGGGCTCGTGGACGCCGGCCGGCTGATCGACGGGAGGGCGATCGTGCCCGGGGACATCCTCCTTGGGCTCGGATCCAGCGGTCTGCACACCAACGGGTACTCGCTGGCCAGGAAGGTCCTTCTCGAGGAAGCCGGCCTCTCGCTCCTCGACGAGCCGGAAGGCCTGGGCGCCAGCGTCGGCGAAGCACTTCTGAGGGTTCACCGGAGCTATCTCCACTCTCTCCTGCCGCTCGTCCTGCAGGGGGCGGGCATGCTGAAGGGTCTCGCGCACGTGACGGGAGGGGGCATCCCCGGGAACCTGGGGAGGATCCTGCCGGCCGGGTGCGGTGCGGTCGTCGAGACGGGAACCTGGCGGGTGCCGCCCGTCTTCGAGCTGATCGAACGGCTCGGGGGCATCCATGCGGCGGAGATGCACCACGTGTTCAACATGGGCATCGGGATGGTCGCGGTCGTGGATCCCGGAGCGGAAGCCGCCCTCTCCGGGGAGATGAGGGCCGCCGGGGAAGAGGTCTGGACCATCGGGAAGATCGTGGCCGGCGAAGGAGTGAGGCTCGCCGGGCTTCCGGCTTCCTAGCCGACGCCCGCGTCAGCAGCCGTTTCGCAGCAAACACCACTCGGGAGGAGGACAGCAAGCGTGGATCGAGAACCAGCGGATCTCCTGGCCGAGAGATCTCCCTCTCGCATCCTTCTGTCGGTGTTGGACGGGCTGGGAGATGTCAGCCTGCCCGAGCTGGAGGATCGCACTCCGCTCGAAGAGGCAAGGACACCCGTCCTCGACAGCCTCGCGGCCCGCAGCGAGCTGGGCGCCATGGTTCCGGTGTCTCCCGGGGTGACTCCCGGAAGCGGGCCCGCCCATCTCGCTCTGTTCGGTTACGACCCTCTGAGGTACCGTATCGGCCGCGGCGTTCTATCCGCTCTGGGCATCGGCTTCGACCTCAGGGATGGTGATCTCGCCGCCAGGATAAACTTCTGCACTGTCGACTCCTCCGGAGTAGTGACCGACAGGAGGGCGGGAAGGATCGACGACGGGGTCAACCGCGAGCTGGTAGAGGCTCTCTCCGGGATAGGCATAGAGGGTGTGGAGCTGTTCGTCAGGACGGTCAAGCAGCACAGGGCCTGCGTCATCTTCAGGGGAGAAGGCCTCTCGGACGAGCTTGCCGATACCGATCCGGGCCTGGTCGGAAGGAGGCCCGTGCAGGTCGAGCCTCTCTCTCCGGCCGCGCGCAGATCGGCCGAGATCGTTGGCAGGTTCGTGCAGAGAGCGAAAGAGGTGCTCTCCGACAGGTCACCCGCGAACATGCTCCTCCTGAGGGGTTTCGCCCGGCACGTCAGCCTTCCGTCCATGCGTGAGAGGTTCGCGCTCGACCCTGCCGCAGTCGCGATCTACCCCATGTACAAGGGTGTTGCCTCCCTTGTGGGCATGAAGGTCCTGGGCGTCGAGCCGGAGACCCTCGAGGCGCAGGTCCGGGCCTGCGCTCTCGCCCTGGAGCAGGGCCATGACTTCGTTTTCCTTCACCACAAGCCGGCCGATAGCGCGGGCGAGGACGGGGACTGCGCGAGGAAGATCGCGGCTATCGAAGAGTTCGACGAGGCCCTGCCCTCCCTGCTGGATCTGGGTTTCGATGTGGTCGCGGTTACCGGTGACCACAGCACTCCCTGCCCGATGAAGCTCCATAGCTGGCATCCCGTTCCCCTTCTGGTCCACTCGGAGAACCAGAGGAGGGGCTACGCATCCGGCTTCTCCGAGAGGGAGGCTCTGCTGCACGGAGCCCTCGGGGTCTTTCCCTCGAAGGATCTCCTGCCCATCCTGCTGGCCTATGCAGGGAAGCTGGGGAGGTTCGGTGCCTGAGGCGCCATCGCCTACCGGCCCGGTCGCGGTGGCGGTCTCAGGTGGAATCGACTCGGCGGTGGCACTGGGGCTCTGCATCGAGAGCATGGGCGCCGCGAGGGTGAGAGCCGTCTTCCTCGAAACCGGCTACAGCGACAGAGCAGCCGCGGAGAGGGTTGCCTCCTTCTTCGGCGCCGACCTGGAAGTGCTCCCTGTCGAAGATGACTTCAGGCGGCTCGTGATCGAGGAGAGCCTTGCGCTCGCCGGCCGCGGGCTCACGCCCAACCCGTGTGCGATCTGCAACAGAGGTATCAAGCTGGGGCTGCTTCCGGAGCGCCTTGCCGCAGATGAGACCCCCGCTACCGGTCACTACGTCAGGCACGGGCCCGGAGGCTCCGTCCTGCGGGGGCTGGACTCCTCCAGGGACCAGTCCTATTTCCTCGCGCTCGTGAGGGGAGAGGACCTGAGGAGATGCCTCTTCCCCCTCGGCGAGCTGAGCAGGCGGCAGGTACTCGCGGAATCGCTTCGCCTGGGTCTGTGGTTCACCGGCGGAGAGAGCAGCCAGGATCTGTGCTTCCCGATGCGGGACGGGCGGGGCGTCCGACCCCGTGAGCCCGGCCCGATCGTCTACCCGGACGGCAGGAGGATCGGCACTCACCGCGGTCTGGACAGGTACACCATCGGTCAGAGGAAGGGCCTGGGCGTCTCGTCCGGAGTCCCGGTCTACGTCTCGAGCCTGGACCCCGAGGCAAACGCCCTTATCGTGACTCCTCTCCCCGCCGGGGGTGGCTCGAGTCCGCTGG
>JAFGKQ010000135.1 GCA_016928495.1 Candidatus Fermentibacterales bacterium | reverse complement strand
GTATGCCGGGGCACCCGGGGAGGAGCCCAGGAACCTCGCCAGGCCGGCAGCATCCGCCGGTCCTATGACCAGATCGATCTCCCCGTTCGCGTCCGCGGGGTCCCACTCGTAGCGGCCAGGCAGGCAGCCTGCCAGCACCAGCAACCTCCCGGGGAGTCCGGACTTCCACTGGATGGCCTCGACGAGAGCCTCGACGGACTCTTCCACCGCGCAGCGGAGGAAGGCACAGGTGTTCAGCAGCACCAGATCGGCATCGTCAGGGGAATCGACGAGGATCCAGCCGGAGCGAACCAGGCAACCGGCCATCTCCTCCGAGTCGGCCAGGTTCTTCGGGCAGCCCAGCGTTATCACGAAGGCCCGGCCCGGCAAGCCTACATTTCCCCCGCGTCCACCAGATCGTAGCCTTCCGGCACGGACAGGGCGAACAGCGAGTGATCCGCCTCGTCGAAGGTCGAGAAGCTCTCGAAGCGGTAGGATGTGCTGTTGCCGTTGCAGTCCACCGTGCGGAAGAGGAAGGGCAGGCTGTCGGCCACGGTGAAGCCGACGGTCATCTCCACGACGCCCTCCCCGAAATCCCCCCGAAGCACAGCGGCTGTGCTGTCCCCGCTCTGCTCGACGCTCACGATCAGATCGGGCTCGCGGGCATCGTCCAGCAGGGACAGGAAGCTGCCCGGCTCGCCCGCCCGGTGGAGGATGACCTGCCTCACGTCCGGCTCGATCGAGTAGAGGACGAAGCCGTCGTAACCCAGGCATCTTCCCTCCGGATCGGAGTAGTCCAGCAGGAACAGGTTGGGCGGCGCCAGGAGGACGGTGCCGGCGCTGGTCTCATCCTCGAGGGTCAGTGCCCAGTGGTCCACCTGGACGAAGCTTGCCTCTAGCATCCCTGCCTGCTCGAGCCTCTGCGCGACAGGGTCTATGACCGAATCGGCCGTGCCGGTGCCGGAGGGCAGAGCAAGCGCTGCGATGCATGCCAGTCGGGCGAGCGTCAGGGAATCATCCATTCAAGCCCTGTAGTATCGGCCTCATGAACCAGTTCCATTCCGGGAGCCGTCTGCCTGACGTTCGCGTCCCGGCCGACGACAACGAGCAGCCCGCTGTGTCCCGGGACTATGGTCTCGTGGATGGTGCCGCTACGCTGCACCGGGACATCGGCGGGACGAGTCAGCCAGGACTCGAGGGTGTCCGCCAGCTCGCCGGCCCTGCTCTCCAGCGCCGTTGGATAGAGCACGACCGTCATGTCGGGAGCCCCCTGGTCCTCTATCACCTCCGCCGAGATGCCCCTGCTGACGAAGGCCAGCCTGAGCCTCTCCATCGTGGCGGAGACACCGGGCTGACCGACGAGAGCGATCACCGGCCACGAGGCATCGCCGTTGGCGGAGACGGTGTCGGTCGAGGTCAGCTCCAGCCTGTCCTGCTCGATCCTGCGGACAGCCAGTCTGGCATCGTCGGCCAGGCGGGAGTCCTCGAAGGAGTAGATGACCCTGTTGAAGTCATCCTCGGCCCGGCTCAGGCTCCCGCGGAAGTAGTGCTGGCTCGCTCTGGCGAACAGAACCAGGTCCGTGCCGCCCTCCAGGAGACCCGCACCATCCACGTCCTGGCTACGTCTTCCGCAGCCAGGCAGCGAGAGGAGACCGAGACATGACAGCGCAGCGATCAGAACCGGCCTCATCAGGTCGTCCCCTCTCCATCCTCGGCACCGCCGTCGTCCGACCCGGGCGGCCCTACGAGGACGTCCCTGGCCTTGCTTCCCTGGAACTTGCCGACCACGCCCATCTGCTCGAGCATGTCTATCAGTCGAGCGGCCCTGGAGTAGCCGACCCTGAGCCGTCTCTGCAGAAGCGAGACCGAGCCCTGCTGGTGCTGGACCACCAGGTCCCTGGCCTGTTCGAGCAGCGGATCATCCAGCTCCATCGTGCCGGATCCCGAGTGCGCCCGCTCCTCGTCGCTATCGCGCATCGTGAACTCGTGCGGGAGCTTCGGCTGGTCGGCCCAGTGCTCCACGATCCTCCGCGCCTCTTCTGTGGAGACGTAGGAGCCGTGAACCCGTATGGGCTCCGGGGAGGACGGCGGCAGGAAGAGCATGTCTCCGTTGCCCAGGAGCTTCTCGGCGCCGTTCATGTCCAGAACGGTCCTGGAGTCCGTCTTGGACTGGACGTTAAATGCGATTCTCGCCGGGAAGTTCGCCTTTATGAGGCCCGTTATGACGTCCACCGAGGGGCGCTGTGTTGCAAGGAGCAGGTGAATGCCAACGGCCCGGGCCATCTGGGCCAGCCTCGTCACGGGCTGCTCCACCTCGTTCGCGCTGAGGGCCATGAGGTCGGCCAGCTCGTCGATTATCAGGACGATGTACGGCATGCGCTCCTCGTCGGATTGCCCCGAGAGGATCTCGTTGTACTCCGAGATCGACCGCACGCCGGCCCTCGCGAGCAGGCTGTACCTGTCCTCCATCTCCTCCACCAGGTCCTCGAGCATGAAATGGGCCTTCCTTGCCTCCACCACGACCGGTCCCCAGAGATGAGGGACGTCCTGGTAGGCCGAGAGCTCGAGCATCTTCGGGTCCACCAGGGCCAGACGCACCTGGTAAGGAGTCATCTTCATCAGGAGCGTCGAGATGATGGAGTGAATGCAGACGCTCTTGCCCGAACCGGTCGCACCGGCGATCAGGACATGGGGCATACGGCAGAGGTCGGTGATGAAGGGCTTGCCTTCGAGGCTCTTCCCGAGGGCAAGGGGCAGCGCCTGTCTCGACGAGCTGACCTGGCTCAGGACATCGCTGAGGTAGACGATCTCGGGATTGGCGTTGGGGATCTCTATGCCGACAGCGCCCTTGCCGGGGATGGGGGCTAGTATCCTTATCCGCTTCGCCTTGAGGGCCAGAGTCAGGTCGTCAGAGAGCCCGAGGATGCGGTTGATCTTCACGCCCGGTCCCGGCTTCAGCTCGTACCTGGTGATCACGGGGCCCGGGAAGTAGCCGGCCACCTCGCAGGAGATGCCGAAATCGGCCAGCTTCTCGACGAGAATCCGCCCCCTCTCCCGCAGCTCGGCCTGAGTCGGCCCCGAGGAGGACGGCGGGGGTGACGAGAGTATCTCCGCCGGAGGGAGCACGTAGCAGCTTCCCTCTTCGGGCTCGGAGTCGCCAGCCGCTCCGGCGGGGCCCGGTGACGTCCTGAGGCGCGGAGAGGCGAACTCAGTCGGGACCACCGCTGATGAGCCCCTGGTCTCGAAAGGCAGTGCCTCGAGGTGCGGGGAGACCTTGGGCTCTGCTTCCTGTCTGGCCCACGGATTGGCCCCGGCCTCGTCGGCAGGAGCTGTCGGCGCGATCGCCTGACCGGCCCCGACGCGGCCATCGTCGGTTCCGGATCCGGAGAAGCTGAGCCCCCAGAGCGATGACAGAACCCTCCCCAGTCTCTTCGACAGGCTCTGGAAGTCGGCGACGAGATCCCAGCCTGTGAGTACTACGAGCGAGGTGACGAAGGCTGTCATCAGAATGAGGAAGGCCAGGACAGGGCCTGTGGACTGGTCGAGGAACAGGGTGATGCCGGAGGCTATGCGGCCCCCGGGAAACGGGGATACCTCGATGGAGAGCCTGGGGGCGACCAGGTGCACGATCGTGAACAGGAAGTAGAGAGTGGCGAACAGGCCGAGCAGCGTGAATGGAGCCTGGTAGCCGCGCCTGCGAGATACTACGAGAACGGCCGCCATCAGCAGCCCCGCCGGGATGAACAGGGCAAGCAGCCCCATGGCCCTGAAGAGAATCCCCGGGAGGTTGGAGGACGTGGGATCGAACCCCGAGGAGAGGATGCCCCAGGGCGGCGTGAGCAGGAGAACCACGAACGCCAGACCGCCGAATCCGAGCAGGAGGAACACCAGGCTTTGGACAGTGCTCCGGCCCTGCCTTCGCCTGCTCCTGCCCTTCCTGCTTCCGGAGGACCTGCTGGTGCTCATACTCGTCTGAGCGAGTGCCCCTTCTCGTTCTTCTTGGCCGAGGGGTCTGAGACTCTGATTCCGTCCACATCGAACATGTAAGCGATCACCTGTCCCGAAGGTATCATGACCTCGGCGACCCAGCTACCGTCGGGGAGCCTCTCCATGGGGTTGGCCGACACATCCCAGGAGTTGAAGGAGCCCACGACCGCCACCCTGGTCGCCGCCCTTCCGTCCAGGAACAGGAAATCCACGGGCGTTCTCGGCGCCAGGCTCTCGTGGACCGCATCCTTCAGATCATCGTAGGCCCGGAAGACGGGCCTGACTCTCTGAGGGATCACCATCACGCCCTCGCCCTGAGGGTTCCTGGCCCGTCTCGGCCTTCCCAGCTTCGTCTCGAAACAGCCGAAGCCCCTCAGGTAGACACTGCCTCCCCTGCCCAGCTCGTCCGTTATCGCCTCGAGAGCCGAGTTCAGAACGGCGGTGACCTCCTTGCGGGTCAGTCCGGTCTTCTCGGACACCTGTTTCGAAAGCTCATCCTTCGTCATGGGTTCCTCCGTGCTATCTCACCATAACAACGGCTGTTGTGGTAAATACCTTACCAAAGAGATAATGTCAAGCGTTGAGAGTGCGCCCCGGAGCCGCTCCGCGTCACCCTTGACCGAGCCGGGCAGGGCGCATACACATTGGCACAACGGAACACCACAGAGCCCCGATGGAGGACCGCATGACCCCAGCCCTCAAGAACAAGAGCATCATCCTGCTAGCGGGGCCGACATGCTCAGGCAAGAGCACCGCGGGCCCCCTCCTGGCCCCTCTTCTCACGATGGACTACGTCGACGTGGACGAGATGATAGAGGCTCAGGCCGGAATGTCCCTGATGGAGATCTTCTGGAAGGATGGGGAAGAGGGCTTTCGCAGGCTCGAGAAGGCAAGTTTTAATGAAGTTATGAATTTCAGAAATATAGTCATATCGGTGGGTGGAGGTTGCCTGCTCGATCCTGACCATCTGCGTCTGGCCCTGCAGAAGAGCTTCATCGTCACTCTGACAGCCGATCCTCAGACGCTGTGGAACAGGTGCAGCTACGATGGAGGAAGACCCCTGGCCCGCGACAGGGTGTCGTTCATGAAGCTACTCGAGGACCGCAGGGCCCACTACGAATCCCTGCCCAACAGGATCGACACCACCCGCCTCCCACCTCAGGCCGTCGCCGGCGAAATCGTGCGCCGCTACCGGGGACGTAGTTAAAGAAACTTAAGAAACTTGGGCGTTTATTGGCGGAACACGCAAATGAGAACGCCCTAACTGAACTCACGCGGAATGCGTCTCCAACGATCAGCCTCTTGCCTGCTCCGCATCCACGATCTCCTGCAACCAAGGGTTCGACTCCAGCAGCAAGGGCCACCTTCTCACCGCCTGAGATGCCGCAGCCACCGAGATGGCCAGGAACTCCGCGATCTCGGCCAGAGTGAGTCCTAGCCGACTCACGGCCTCGTGACAGATCGCACACCTCGCGATAGAGTGCTTCCTGGTTCTGGCCCCTGCACGGAGCGATGAAAAGTCGATTCGCTGCTTCCGCATGATCCGATCAGCAAGCTGTTCGAGGGTCTCCGTGCGCTCAGGCTTGATCAACTGCCTTACAGGCTCGAGCTTTCCGCAGAGCTTCACCTCATCCCGAATCCTGGATGCGAAGCAGTCTGCACCCAGCACGCGCTGCCCGGTCGGCCAGTCACTCCGTTTACCGGGCAGCTTCTTCGGTTGGACCCACTCGCCATTCCTCCAGACCAATCCTCCGCCCTCGACCAGATCCACGTCGGCTTGGGCATCAGTGCTCGACATGAAGTCGAGAAGACGCTTCCTGGCCGCGCCGACCGCCGAGCCGAACCTCGCAAGAACTGAGCCGGAGTCCTGCCAGGTACTTGCGAAACTCCCCATCAGGCCTGAGTGGCCAGTCCAGGGATAGCGGCAGAGCTGCTCAAGCGTAACCATTCCTGCCCTTACAGGATTGAGATGTATGTAGCGCACCAGGTTGAGAAGGTAGGTCTCCTCGTCCACGAGGATGGACTTGAACCTGTTCTGGAAGAGGTGACCTCGTCTCTCGTGCCTCCTGTTGAACCACGTAGCGTGCCCACCCAGAACCGACGCAAGGCTCCTGCCGATGGGGACAGATCCTGTTCTGAAGAGTAGATGGACGTGGTTGTCCATCAGCGCCCATGCGTATACGCACGAAGAGGTGCTCCCAACCATGTGCTCCAGCCGCTCGAGAAAAGTCTCGCGATCGCGAGCGTCGATGAATACTCTCTCGACGCCGATACCTCTGGCCATCACGTGATGGAGGGCGCCCTCGCAGTCCAGTCTGGCATCTCTAGGCATGGTCCTAGTGTACTGACGGGAGGATGGGATTCCACCCCCCATAACGGATACACCATGTCTACTATCTTGGCACGTGGGCCGTTAATCTGACAAGTTTCTTAAGTTTCTTTAACTACGTCCCCTTCGGTGCACTCTTCGAGGGAGGCGCGGCGGATGGTGTTGCGGGCGTGCTCGAGACGGACGTAGTAGCGGTCTGAGTAGAGCTCGTAGTCGTCGCGGAGGCGCTGGGGGGTCATGTTCACCGTGATCACGTTCGCGCCGGCCTGGAAACAGCGCAGTTGTCCGTCGGTGGTCAGCCTCTCGAAGGTGCTGGTCGCAGGGATCAGGGTGTCGCGAAGGTAGAGCCTCATCGCTGCGATGAAGCGCAGTCCCAGCTCGACGTCTCCCACCGGCCAGTCCTCGAGCGGCGTGCCCTTGGCGGGAAGGAACAACGCGATGCTGGACATGTCCACGGCCAGCTCCTTCATGAGCACCAGGTCTCCCACGAGTGTGTCGATCGTCTGCCCCGGAAGCCCCAGCAGCGGCCCCGAGCCTGTGTGGTACCTGTGCCTCTTCAGAACCCGGAGCCACTCGACCCTGTCGGCCAGCTCGAGGCCCGGCTTCATCCTCCCGAAGAGCTCCGGATCCGATATCTCGTGCTTGAGGATGAACTTCCTGGCCCCGGCCTCGTACCAGAGATCGAGGTCCTCCTCGCGATGAATGCCGACGCAGAGCAGCACCGCCATGCCAAGGCCGTGTATCTCCGAGATCACGCTGGCCAGCCAGTCCGCGTTGTAGGTCTCGTTCTCCGCCGCCTGCAGGAAGAAGGTCCTTATGCCCCAGTCTTGAGCCCTTCGCGCGAGTGAGACGATCTCGTCCTGTTCCAGCATGAACCTGACGGCGAGCTCGTTGTCCTTCCTCATGCCGCAGTAGAGGCAGTTGCACCGGCACTGGTTGGAGAACTCCACCACCGCCCTGATGAAGGCCTTCGGGCCGAACACGTCGTCCCTGACTCTTCTCGCGGCGGAGTAGAGATGCCCCGCCTCTTCGTCCGAGGCCCGGAGCATCATCATCAGGTGGTCCGGCTCGAACCCCGACGCCAGCCTGGCATCGATCCAGTCCTTTGTGATCCTATGGCTTCCGGGGTCTCTCAGTGTGCGTGGTCCTTCCCGGTGCGGGCCAGCCCTATCGC